>DATCFW010000204.1:0-5894 GCA_036509295.1 Solirubrobacteraceae bacterium
AGCTCCGCCAAGGACACGGAATCCGTGTCACCGGTACCCCTGCGAGCAGCACCGTCCGTGCCAAAGTCGCCGAGCTGGTGCAACTCGGCAGCCAACACGGGTACACCCGCGCCGAACTGGCGCGGATGATCCAGACCGCGCCACCACGAGCAAACTGACTGCAGCTGGCTCCTGACCATGCTGGGTCGCCATCGCAATCCTGGGATGTACCTCGGTCACGGTCGCCTCGCGACCTCGCCTCTCATGCGACCCCGTCGCCCGGTCCCAGCCGGATGGGCAACGCCGGAGGGCGCTGGCTCACACCACGGGGCCGTCCGCGGACCTCCACGGATGACTGGGCCTTTCGCACAAGTCCAACGACAACTGAACAGTGGCTCGAACGCTGCGGGGACCGTTATTGGCCGCTGGCCGAGTGCCGTAAGACCGTCGTGTAGAGACCGCTGGTGTACGGCCACGCTGCCCCATTAGCCGTGGCTGTCGACCCGTCGAACAGGATCATCGCATTGCCGTGCCCGTCGCTCGCTCCCAGGTACCCCGAGATGGGCTGAGTCGCGCCGACGGCGACCAAAGAGCGCTGAAGCTGACCATCGTGCCCAACGACCGCGTCGAGCGAGACGTTCGGGTTGGCACGGCGATTAGCGTGGGACCAGGTGATCACGTACCAGTCGTTGTTCGCCGGTGCCAAGAGCTGCTGGCCGGTGTTCCAGAAGCCGCCATTGTCAAGCAGCGAGGTCCGGGCGCGCGCGGCGCCAGTCGCAGGCAGGAACGACGACGAGAACGCATCTGATGAGGCGAGCCCGGAGTTGAACACCAGCACGGTGCCGGCCCGACCTACCGGCTCGGCGATCGGCCAGTCGCCCTGCGTTTGGATCGATCGCATCAGCCGCAGATGCGGGCTCCCGGCCGGAGTCACCGACGCTCGGACCCCGAGCGGCTCATCGCAGCCAGTACCCCAGTCGTTCTCAGCGGCGATCACGGTAGCGGTGCCATTGGCGCTAATCGCGACCGCGGGATTGATGCACGCCGGCTTAGTTGTGCCGAGCCGGATCGTCTCCGGTGACGCACAGTGCAGTGCCGGTCTGCACAGGGCAACCACCAGCCTCGCTGAAATGAACCGGCCGGAACTTGGCGACGTTCCCGGAGGCGACGCGAGATCGTTGTGGACCCAGGCAGCGATCAGGTCGCCGCCAGCATTGACCGACAGCTCCGTCGCTGCGGTATCGCGAGAACCGGGATGGGCGATCCGGGCGATCTTCCCCATCCGGCCAGTAGGCGAAAGCAGCCCGTACTCGAGAAACGGCGTGCCGTGCCCGTACTTGTCAAACACCACAGCAGCACGGCCGCCAGTCAGCGGGAACAGCGCCAGCGGCACCGCGTCGGCAACGAGCTGTCTGTTTGAGACAACGATATTTCCACCGCAGACAACACCCAGGCGAAGGGATGCTGACGGCCCTTGCCACACCACGTAGCCAACGTCGGGCGTCGAGACCGTCACGTGCAGGCTCAGCAACGACCCCGACGGTCCGGCCGCCAGCACTGCCGACCGGCGAAAACCGCCAAGCACGCTGCCGTCGGCGACCGTCACCTCCTGACTGGAGGAATTGGCTTGCGGCGTGCTAGCTCTGGACTCACGCGCGCTAGATCGCACCGTCCCGCCCGCGAAGACCATGGGCGGTGGGCCCTGCACCCATCCGGCCAGAACCGACCCGCTTACGGTTGCCGCGAGACCGAGTGACCCGGTCGCAGTGCCACGAGGTACGAGCGGAGCCGGCGCGCTCCACGCGCCCCGCGCCGTCCCTGACGTCCCGACGGCCGGGAGGCTCAGGGGGCTCATCGGTGTTCCAGCCGCGCACCGGGGACGCTCGAGCGAATGGGCGCCGCGACCGTCAACGCCGACTGCCGGACTCGATCCGACTGGAAGCTGCGCCGCTGCCGCAGATCCCGCAAGCAGCAAACCACCCGCTATCAGCGCCGCTCTCCACACGTTCGCCAACACTACGCCCGAGCCCGAGTCCACGTCACAGCACCCGACGCTATCGCGGAGCGTGAAGCCCACCCCGCACGCGGGCGGCCGTCCCTTCCATTCGCGTCAGCACACGCATCTCACCGACGAGGTCGAGGATGCCCGCAAAGCGCGGAAGGCGCTCCTCGCAGAAGAGGATGGCTGACTGCAACAGATTTTGACCGGCGCCGAAGACCCCAGGCGGCGGTGCCCGGCCGTCGCACAAGCCGAACGATCACGGCGACGCGGCGACGAGGAGGGTGGGTCCTGTCGTGATCGCGTCGGACTGATCTACGCCAGTGCTCTGTGAGCGTTGTCATCAGGGGCGAGCGGTCGGGCTGGCGACATAGTCTGAGGCTAGGAACGCGGTGTAGGCGATGACTGATTTTGGTGGTACGTGGAGCTTCCCCGGGTTGCCGAGGAGGGTCTGCTCCTCGCCTAGCAGGCTGCTGGTGTCGGGGTTGAAGATCAGCGTGTAGCGGGTGGGTAGGCCGCTGTAGGCGGAATCGAGGCTGACCGCGACGCCGGGGCGTCCGGCGCGGTCGGTGACCTTGCCGCTGTCGATCAGGCCTGGGCTGCCAGCGAGTACACGAAGGATCGCTGACTGCGCTCGGGGTGAGATCGGCTGATTGAGCGCTAGGTCTGTGAGCGAGACGAACCGCTCGACGGGTCCGATGGTTCTCGGATGTCCGATATCGAGCTGGTGGGCGATCACCGCTGGGATGGTTGAGAGCCGCAGCCGCCGCGGACCCGCGCCCGCGTCCTGTCCTGTCTGTGGACCGATCGCGGTGACGCTCACGTGTGATCCATTACCGGGTACGCGTCTCGTTATCCAGCGATCGAAGCCATTCGCAGCGATCCACGATTCCCTCACACTCGCGACGACCTTGGAGTTCGCCTGGTTCCCTCTGGCTTGCGTGTCCAGATACCAGCCGGCGGTTCTGACGTACGCGTACGCTTCGTCGGGACGGGTCCTGACGGGCTCGTGCGCCGCGACCGCGGCGAGCTGAAGCAGAAGTTCTCGCCCGGTCGGAGCTTTCTCGGGCAGGTGGTAGGCGAGCGGAGACGGGGTCGCAGCGAGCGCCGGCGAGCCTGAATCTACCGTCCGTACCACTAGCAAGACGAACGTCACAGCGATCGCCGCCCACACTACGCTGGGCAAGATCGCGTAGGGCCACCAGCGCCGGCCGGCCCGGCCGGCCCGGCCGGTTTTCGCCGTCGGTGTGGCGAGGATCCGTTCTAGGGTCGCGTGGCCCTGAAGGTCGGCGTGTGCGTCGGCGGCGATCAAACCTGCCGCGGGATCGTGAGCGGCGACGAGACGCCTGATGATCTCGGCATCTTGGTTCATCGATCAAGCACCCTTTCTCGCTCGGACCGGCGCCGAGGACGACACGCCCGCTGGTGGCGGTTTCGCTTCTTGGTCGGCCAGCGCCAACTGCAGGCGCTGTCTCGCTCGATGAAGTCGCACCGCGAACGCGCCGGCGGAGCACCCCAGCACCTGAGCGGCCGCTTGGGGCTCCAGTCCCTCCCACGCGACCAAGCTGATCACCTCACGATCGCCCTCAGAGAGTGTGGCGAGCGCCGCGGTAACAACCTCTACCTCACCGATCCGATCGGAATGATCCCTCGGAGCTTCGCGCGCCGAACTGGCGATCCGCCTCGCCGTCCGACTCTGACGCCACGAGCGACGAAACTCGTTCGCCAGAACACCCCTCGTGACGCCGTACAGCCACGGCAGCGGTTCGGCAGGAATGACATCCAGACGACGCCAAGCCACGAGAAACGTCTCGGCAGCTGCGTCACGAGCCGCATCCTCATCCACTCGACGACGCGCGTAGCGCAGCACCTCGCTGTACGCGCTCTCGTACAGCTCGACGAACCGCTTCTCTTCGCGACCGCGCCGGCCGGGATCGCCCATCATCGCTCCTATATGTCCAGACGGCGACAATAATTACAACCGCCGCGCCGCAGAGCCCACCCCGGCTCGACGTCGTCTCGGTCAAGCAGTCACCGACCCGATCGCGGAGCCGGTTGACGGCTAACGGCAATCGGGGGCACACCGTCCGTGGTCGGGCTCAACGCGCCGCCGTACCGAGCACGTCCGAAACGGATGGTTCAGCGGGCGGTCTAACGCCGGACTCGGCGCCTGAGGCCGAGCGGAGCGTCCGCGAACCAACGGCCTGCGAAGAGGTTCGAACTTGGTGCAGGTCCGGGGCGCTCCTCGCGGGAGCCCGGGACGAGTGAGTGACCGGACCGGTACCAGCGGCGGAGATGCTGTCGACATTGGGATCCATCGGATTGGGCGGCTGTCCGCGTAGCTACGGTTATCGGGTGGCGAGAGCGAGGGATACGCGACGGTTCGGGTCAGGCCCGTATGTGCTCGGATTCCAGCGCTTGCACTGGGGCGAGGAGTTCCCGTTCAGCGTCCCGGCGATCGCGACGATCGAGCGGCTCGAGCTCGGCCAATCGGTGACGCTATTGGCTGGCGATAACGGGAGTGGCAAGTCGACGATTCTCGAGGCGATCGCAGCGGCGATCGGCTTTGCCAAGCAGGGCGGTGAGCTTGACCGCCTTGGTGAGCTGCCGGCTGTGCCCGGCAACGTGCTCGATGATGTGGACACTCCGTTGCTGGCGCCAGTGCTGAGCGCCACCAAGCCGCGAAACGGCTACTTCCTGCGAGCTGAGAGCTTCTTCAACGTCGCGGAGTTCATCGACAGCGGCGACCGGTTCGCTCCGGATCTGTCGTTGTATGGCGACGTTCCGCTCCACGCGCAATCGCATGGCGAGTCGTTCCTGGCGCTGGCCGCGAACCGGTTCGGGGCTGACGGTGTCTACCTGCTTGACGAGCCCGAAGCGGCGCTGTCGATCACCGGGGCGCTCGCGCTGCTCGCGGTGGTGGCACGCGCCGCTAGGTCGGGCGCGCAGTTCGTGATCGCCACCCACTCGCCGATCCTGCTGGCCTCACCCGCCGCCCGGATCTATGAGCTCGGCGAGGACGGCATCAACATCGCTGATTACGACGATCTGCAAACCGTACGGCTGACGCGCGGGTTCCTCGACGCTCCCGACCGGTATCTGCGGCAGATCATGGCCGACGCAGAAGCGGACGATGGCTGAGCAATCGCACAACGGGATCTACTACCGGACGCTCGGCGACCAGCTCCGGCGTCTCATTTCCCAACGCTCTGCGAACAGGCCGTCGTCGGCGGCGACGCTCGGATAAGCGGTCGCGGTTCTGGGCCCACGGTTGACAGTATTGGTAGCTGTCGTGCCGACGAGTCCTGAATGTGACGACCGTGTGAGAGGAGGACCGATGAGGTTTCTGATGCTGGTCTGCCGTGATGAGTCGATCGAATTTAGTCCGGAGGACGGCGGAGACGTCGGTTCCCAGGTGCAAGCTTGGGTGTCAGAGATGGAGCAGCGCGGCGTGCGCTTGCAAGGGGACGTGCTGGCGGCTGTCGATGCCACCAGGAACGTCCGCGTGCGAGCCGGCGAGATCGAGGTCGACGATGGTCCGCGTGTGGAAATGACCGCGCCCCCCTCGGGCTTCAACCTCTTGGAGTGCGCCGACATCGACGAAGCGATCGAGGTGTCCGCCAAGCATCCCATCGCCCGGTACGGCGTCATCGAGCTACGGCCGATCATCGAAGGCTAAATCACAGCTTGCCCCCGGGGGGGGACTGACTCTGCGGGCTGCGTTTTGCGCGAAAACCATGCGTCCGCCCCGGCCTCCGGATTCGTCTCCGGAGGGATCGACAATCGGACGTTGCTGAGGCCGCGCGCCGCCGCCGATCCGGTCGTCGCACAACCCAACCCCAGCTGGGACACGGCTCGAGCCCTCCTTGGGTGCCCCGGTTGTCGTTCGTATACGACGCGGTCCACGATGCTCCGC
>DATCFW010000205.1:0-8179 GCA_036509295.1 Solirubrobacteraceae bacterium
CCGCGGCCCCGGCGGCCCCCTCCCGGCGCTCGGCGGCGCCGTAGGCATCCTCGACGGCCATGCGCACCACCGAGATCGGGTGATACACGCCGGCCATCGGGGCCACACCCGGAAGCCGGCGTCCGGTGCGGACGATCACCTTCCCGTCCACCTCCTCACGCAGGATCCGGTTGGGGGAGCCGACGTCGCCGGCGCCCTCGGGGGTGATCGTCGCCGCCTTCAGGCCCAGGCCGGCCTGCCGCATCGCCACCGCCGCCTCGTGGACGATCCCGTTCGCGGTCCGGCGCCGGCTCTCCAGCGACAGGTCGAACCGCTCGAGCTCGAGGTCCAGGCCGAGCAGCTCGGATTCCAGCACCCTCAGCGACTGCTCCAGGAGCTCCTGGCCGGTCTCATCGCCCTCGAGCACGGCGACCTCGACGGGCGCCACGTCAGGCCTCCGTGGCCTCGGTCTCGCCCGGGGGCGACATCAGATCCGCGCGCCGCTCGGTCAGGGCCGCGATCACGATCGTCAGGTGCTCGTCGAAGTCGACGCCGAGCGCGGCGGAGCCCTCGGTGATGTCCGGGCGGCTCACCGCGGCGGCGAACGCCGGCGTCTTGAGCTTCTTCTTGACCGACTTGGGCGTCAGCCCGACCAGCCCGTCGGGCCGAACGTACGCGCAGGCGAGGATGAACCCGCACAGCTCGTCGACCGCGAACAGGGCCTGCTCCATCGGTGAATCGCGGGAGACGCCGAGGTAGGTGGCGTGCGAGGCGACGGCGCGGACGAGCTCGGGCGGGTACCCCTGGGCCTCGAGCTCGCGCAGCGCGTAGCGCGGATGACCGTCTTCGAGGCTCGGATAGCGCTCGTAATCGAGGTCGTGCAGGAGACCGGTGAGGCCCCACAGCTCGACGTCGCCACCCCAGCGCGGGGCGTAGGCGCGCATCGCTGCCTCCACCGCCAGCATGTGTCGGCGCAGTGAGTCCGATTGCGTCCACTCGCAAAGCAGGGTCCATGCCTCCGCTCGCGAATTCTGCGTCAACATGGCCGTTACCCTACCCCACGAACGGCTCCCCACCGACCCGCCGTGGCGGCCGGATTCGCCGTCACCAGCTACGCTCACTGACGCCCGAGCCCCAACCAGCCCATCGAGGTCGATACCACTGGAAAAGTTTGTCATCGAGGGCGGCGTGCCACTGTCAGGGACGATCACGCCGGCCGGGAACAAGAACGGCGCGCTCCCGATCCTGGCGGCGTGCCTGCTCACCGACGACGAGGTCATCCTGCGCAACGTGCCGCGGATCTCCGACGTCGAGGCGATGGTCGAGCTGCTCGAGCTGCTCGGCGCCCGCGTCGAATGGGTCGGCCCCAGCGAGGTGCGGGTGGACAGCTCCACCGTGGAGAGCGCGCCGGTCGATCGCCGGATGTCCGAGCGCATCCGCGCGTCGTTCCTGCTCGCCGGTCCGCTGCTGGCCCGGTTCGGGATCGCCCACATGCCCCCGCCCGGCGGCGACGTGATCGGCCGCCGGCGCCTCGATCCGCACCTCGACGCGTTTCGCACGCTCGGCGCGGTCGTGGACGACCGCCACGAGGAGATCGTGCTCACCGCGCCGCCCCTCGGTCTCAGCCCGTGTGACTTCCTGATGGATGAGCCGTCGGTGATGGCGACCGAGAACGCCCTGATGGCCGCGGCCCTCACCCGCGGCACCACGGTGATCCGCAACGCCGCGTCCGAGCCCCACGTGCAGGACCTGGCGCGGATGCTCGAGCACATGGGCGCGGCCATCGACGGCATCGGCTCCAACGTCATGACCGTCCACGGTCAGGCCGGCCTCCGCGGCTGCACGCACACGATCGCCCCCGATCACATCGAGATCGGATCGTTCATGGCCCTCGCCGGGGTCACCGGCGGCGAGCTCGTCGTCAAAGACACCTATCCCGACGACCTGCGGATGATCCGCCTCGTATTCGAGCGCCTGGGCCTGCGCTCAGAGGTCCACGGCCACGACATCATCGTGCCCGGCAACCAGGACCTCCGGATCCGTAACGACCACGGCGATCACATTCCCAAGGTCGAGGACGGGCCGTGGCCGGCGTTCCCGGCGGACCTCACCAGCATCGCGCTGGCATTGGCCACCCAGGCCGAGGGCTCGGTCCTCATCCACGAGAAGATGTTCGAGAACCGGCTGTTCTTCACCGACAAGCTGGTCGCCATGGGCGCGTCGGTGATGATCTGCGACCCTCACCGGGCGATCGTCAACGGCCCCCGGCAGCTGCACGGCTCGCGCGTCGAGTCGCCGGACATCCGGGCGGGGATGGCGATGCTGATCGCCGCCCTGTGCGCGGACGGCGAGACCGAGATCGGCAATATCCGCCAGATCGACCGCGGATATGAGCGGATCGATGAGCGGTTGCGCGACCTCGGCGCTCGCATCACCCGGACAGAAGACGCGCCCGTACCCGCGTGAGCACGATTCGCTCAGCGCGAGCTGGCGGAATCGAATCGATGGTGGACCGCATTCCGAGCGGCACTCGCGACGTGCTGCCCGACGAGATGCGGGAGCTGCGCGCGCTCACTGACCGCCTCCGCGGCGTGTTTGACGCGGCCGGATACGGCGAGGTGTACACGCCGGCGCTGGAGAACGAGCAGACCTTCGCCCGGGCCGATCTCGGCGGCGCCCGGCCGGCCTACCGGGTGTTCGACGAGCACGGCAGCGGGCTCGTGCTGCGGCCGGACATGACGGTCCCGATCGCTCGCGTGGTGGCGACCCGGTACGCCCATGCGCAGCCGCCGCTGCGCTTCTGTTACGTCGCCCACGCCTACCGGGGGGTGCGGCCCCAGCGGGGTCAGTCACGCGAGCTGCTCCAGGCCGGCGTGGAGCTGATCGGCTCCTCCGGAGCCGAGGGGACCGCGGAGGTGCTGGGCGTCCTGTGCGCAACGCTCGACGCCGCCGGACTTCAGAACTATCGGGTCGGACTGGGCGACGCCGCGCTGTATCCGTCGCTGCTGGACAGCTTCGGCGTCGCCGCCGAGTCCCAGGAACTGATCCTCACCGAGCTCGCCGCCGGCGACTTCGTCGGCGCCGACCGGCAGGTCCATTCGCTGCACCTCGCCGACGCGGACGCCGAGCTGCTGCTGCGCCTGGCGCGCACGCGGGGTGGCCCGGAGATCCTCGAGGGCGAGTCGGCCGCGCTGCACGATGCGCTGAGCGGGATGCGGGACGTCCACCGCCGGGTCTCGCCCGCGGTGGCCGGGCGGATCATCTTTGACCTCGGCCTGGTCCGCAGCCTCGGCTACTACACCGGCGCCGTCTTCCAGGTGTACGACCCGGCCTACGGGGTCCCGCTGGGCGGTGGTGGCCGCTATGACGAGCTGCTGGGGTCGTTCGGGCGGCCGCTGCCGGCGGTCGGGTTCGCGCTCAACGTCGAGCGGGTGCACATCGCGCTCACCGGCGAGGAGAGCGGGCGCAGCGGAGCGCGCGGCCGATGAGCGAGCTGCGGATCGCCGTTCCGCGGGGCGCGCTGTTCGGCGACACGCTCGACTTCCTCGACGGGCTCGGACTCGACACGCGCGAGGTGCGCGACAACGACCGCAAGCTGCTGTTCGAGGACGTCGGCATCGTGACGATGCGTCCGTCCGACGTGCCGACCTACGTCGAGGCCGGTGCCGCTGATCTTGGGATCACCGGCAAGGACGTGCTGATGGAGCAGTCCGAGCGCGAGGTGTACGAGCTCGTCGATCTCGGCTACGGTCGCTGCCGCATGATTCTGGCCGGCGTCGCCGGGGAGGATCGGGCCCAGGAGGCGCTGCGGCGGCTCGGCGTGGTCCGCATCGCCACCAAGTATCCGCGGATCGCTGCCGCCCACTTCCTCGCCACCGGTCGCCAGGCGGAGATCGTCGAGGTGAAGGGCTCGGTCGAGCTGGCCCCGTTGATCGGGCTGTCCGAGGCCATCGTGGACGTCACCGCCACCGGCACCACGCTGCGCGAGAACGGGCTGGTCGAGCGGGAGGAGATCGCCGTCTGCACCGCGCGGCTGATCGCCAACCCGGTCGCCCACAAGCTGCGCGCCACGACCATCGATCGACTCCTGGAGCGGATCCATGCGGTGTGAACGGCTGGTCCTGTCCGGCGATCCGGTCGGGCTGGCGCACGAGCTGCGCGAGCTCATCCCCGCCCCCGAGTCGGTGCAGGAGCACGTGGGGGAGATCATCTCCCGGGTCCGCGCCAGCGGCGACGATGCCCTGCGCTTCTACACCCGCGAGTACGATACCGGCGGCACCACCCCGTCGGCCCTGCGCGTGCCCGAGGCCGAGCTCGACACGGCGCTCCAGCGCCTGGACGACTCCGTCCGGGCGAGCCTGGAGCAGGCGATCGCCAACGTCACCAAGGTCGCCGAGGCGGGCCTCCAGGACGACCGCACCGTGGCGTTCACCGGTCACGAGGTCGTCCTGCGCGAGGTGCCGGTCGATCGCGCCGCGGTGTACGTGCCGGGCGGCCGCGCGCCGTACCCGAGCACCGTGGTGATGGGCGTGATCACCGCCCGGGTCGCCGGCGTCACCGAGATCGCGGTGTGCGCCCCCCCGGGCGCCGACGGGGAAGTCAACTCGGCGGTGCTCGGCGCCTGCCGGTTGGCCGGCGCGTCGGTCGTGTACCGGATGGGTGGCGCTCAGGCGATCGCGGCGCTGGCGTTCGGCACCGAGACGGTGATCCCCGTCGACGTGATCGTCGGACCGGGCAATCTGTACGTGCAGGAGGCCAAGCGCGAGGTGTTCGGTCAGGTCGGGATCGATGGCTTCGCCGGCCCGAGCGACCTGGTGGTGATCGCCGGCGGCGACGCCGACCCCGACACGCTCGCGCTCGATCTGCTCGCGCAGGCCGAGCACGGGGCCGGGTCGCTGGTCGTCGCGATCTCCGATTCGAGCGAGCTGATCGGCGCGCTGGCGACGCGGATCGCCGACGAGCCCGAGACCGAGGCGGTGCTCCGGCTCGTCCAGGTGTCAGAGCTCGAGCAGGCGCGGGCGATCGCCGAGAGCTTCGCGCCCGAGCATCTCCAGCTGATGGGCGCCGGCGCCGAGGCGCTCGCCCCGCACATCCGCCACGCCGGCTGCCTGTTCGTCGGCGGCGCCAGCGGGACGGCGTTCGGCGATTACATCGCCGGGTCCAACCACGTCCTGCCGACCAACGGCGCGGCCCGGTTCGCCTCGGCGCTGTCGCCCTCGCACTTCCGCCGGCGGTTCACCGAGGTGAGGATCGGCGACGGGGCTGCCGCGCTCGCGCGGGCGGCGATCCCGCTGGCTCGGGTCGAGGGCTTCGAGCTGCACGCCAAGTCGATGGAGGCCCGCATTCGCGACAATGGCACGTGATGCCACGTGCCGCCGACATCGACCGCGCGACCGCCGAGACGGAGATTCACGTCTCGCTGGCGCTTGACGGGGACGGTGAGGGCCGGCGCGAGACGGGCGTCGGATTCTTCGATCACATGCTCGACCTGCTGGCCCGTCACGGCGCGATGAACCTGACCGTGCAGGCGCGCGGCGACCTGGCGACGGGTGCCCACCACACCGTCGAGGATGTCGGCATCTGCATCGGCCAGGCGCTGGACCGAGCGCTCGGCGACCGCGCCGGGATCACCCGCTACGGCCAGGCGACGGTGCCGATGGACGAGTCCCGGGCGACGTGCGCGATCGACATCTCCGGTCGCGGGTTGCTGGCGTTCGCATCCCCGTTGCCGCCGGGCGCGATCGGCAACTTCGACCACGAGCTGACCGAGGAGTTCTTCCGGGCGCTGGCGAGCAACGCGCGGGTGACGCTCCATCTCACCGTGGAGGCGGGCACCAACGCCCATCACGTCATCGAGGCGCTGTTCAAGGCATGCGCCCGAGCGCTGCGCGCGGCGGTGGCGCTGGACCCCACCGAGTCCCGGGTGCCGAGCACGAAGGGCACGCTGACGTGACGACGATCGCCGTTGTCGACTACGGAATGGGCAACCGCCGCTCGGTGGAGAAGGCGCTCGAGCACGTCGGCGCGCAGGCCCAGATCACCCGCGACCACGCCCAGCTCCAGGAGGCCGATGCCCTCGTCGTACCGGGGGTGGGCGCGTTCCCGGAGGGGATGCGCAACCTGATCGAGCTCGGCCTGGACGAGCAGATCCGGGTGGCCGCGACCGCCGGGAAGCCGGTTCTGGGTATCTGCCTGGGCATGCAGCTGCTGTTTGAGCGCTCGCAGGAGCACGAGCTCACCGCCGGGCTCGGGCTGATCGGCGGCGAGGTGAGTCGGCTGCGGACCGACGGACTGCGGATTCCGCACATCGGCTGGAACGACGTGACGCTGCACCGGCCGTCACCGCTGACGGCCGGGCTCCCCACCGGGGGCTGCCCCTTCTACCACGTGCACTCATTGGCGGCGCGCCCCGCCGACCCGGCGGACGTCGTGGCGACGGCCGAGTACGGCGAGCGGTTCGCGACGATCGTCGCGCGTGACAACGTCCTCGGCGTCCAGTTCCACCCCGAGAAGTCGTCTCGCGACGGATTGCGGCTGCTGAGCAGCTTCGTCGAGCTGTGCCGGGCCCGGACTCCCACCGGGTGGGTGGGGTCGGCGTCCGCGTGATTCTGCTCCCGGCGATCGACATCCTTGACGGCAAGGCGGTCCGGCTCGCGCGGGGGGACTTCGCCCAGCGCACCGAGTACGACGCCGATCCGCTGCAGGCGGCCCGGCGCTGGGTGCGCGGCGGCGCCCGCGGCCTCCATGTCGTCGATCTGGACGGTGCTCGCAGCGGATCGCCGGCGAACCTCGAGCACGTGCGGCGGATCGCCGCCGAGGTGGACGTGCCGGTGCAGGTGGGCGGGGGTCTGCGCACCATCGAGGCGGTGCGCGAGGCGCTGGCGGCCGGCGCGACGCGGGTCATCCTCGGTACCGCGGCCTACAGCGACATCGACTTCCTCGACCAGGCGCTCGACGAGCACCGTGACCGGGTGATCGTGTCCGTTGATGCCCGCCAGGGGAAGCTGGCGGCGTCGGGGTGGACCGATCAGACCGAGATCCCGGCCGACTCGGTGATCCGGACGCTCGGTCGGCGCGGGGTCACCCGGTTCGTCTATTCGAGCATCGAGCGTGACGGCATGCTGAGCGGCCCCGATCTCGACGAGGTGCAGCGCATCGCCGGGGTCGTGCGCGGAACGTTCATCTACTCGGGCGGCATCTCGTCGCTCGCCGATCTCGCTGCGCTGGCCGGCCTGCGCCAGGTCAACCTCTCCGGCGTGATCGTCGGCAAGGCGCTGTACGAAGAGCGCTTCGACGTCGCCTCCGGACAGGCGGCCCTCGTCGGCCCGCCGGCGGCCGAGTAGCCGGGGCATGCACTACAAGCGCGTGATCCCGTGTCTGGACGTCGATGGCGGACGGGTGGTCAAGGGCGTCGGGTTTCTCGACCTGCGTGACGCCGGGGATCCGGTGGAGCTGGCGGCGCGCTATGACGCCGATGGGGCCGACGAGCTCGTGTTCCTCGACATCACCGCCACCTCCGACAAGCGCGACACCGTGGTCGAGCTGGCCCGTCAGGCCGCCGACGAGCTGTTCATCCCGTTCACGATCGGAGGCGGCATCCGCTCGGTCTCTGACGCCCAAGCGGTCCTGGACGCCGGCGCCGACAAGGTGTCGGTCAACTCGGCGGCGCTGGCGCGCCCGGAGCTGATCGATGAGCTGGCGCGGACGCTCGGCGCGCAATGCGTCGTGCTGGCGATCGACGCCAAACAGCGCGCGTCTGACCCGGCGGCGCCCACCTGGGAGGCTTATCTGGCCGGCGGGCGCACGCCGACCGGACGGGATGCCGTGGCGTGGGCGCGCGAGGCGCAGACCCGAGGCGCAGGCGAGATCCTGCTCACGAGCATGGATCGCGACGGCACCAACGCCGGCTACGACCTGCCGCTCACGCGCGCCGTCGCCCAGGCCGTCGGGGTGCCGGTGATTGCCTCCGGTGGCGCCGGCCGGCTCGAGGATCTGGCCGAGGCCGTGGAGGCCGGCGCCGACGCGGTGTTACTGGCGTCGATCCTGCACTACGGCCATCACACGGTGGGCGAGGTCAAGCGTTTCCTGGTCGACGGCGGGATCGCCATTCGGCCTGGGGACTCACGTCAGGATTAGTGACGGCTCTCACGGCGTCCGGACGCATGACGACGTCCACGCCGTGACGTGACCGCCGGGATGA
>DATCFW010000206.1:0-4228 GCA_036509295.1 Solirubrobacteraceae bacterium
GGTGGCCGGCACGGTCACGCTCTTGACGGTGTTGTTGGTGGTGCCGAACTCCGAGGGCAGCGCGTTGTTGCAGGTGACCTTGCCGACCTGGTTGATGGTGCCGATCGCCTGACCGGTCGCGCACGTGCCGCTCACGCGAACCTGTAGCTGGCCGGTGTTGGCGCGCACGATGCCGACCGCGCCAGGCACGATCTTCTTGTAGGAGACGGCGCCGTTCTTGATCTTGCTGTTGGTGACGGCGTTATTGCGCAGCTGGGCGGTGCCCACGCTGTTGTTGGGGATCGAGATGGCGGCGTAGCCGACTCCGCCGAGGGACATGAACAGCGCGACCGACGAGATGAGGATTGCCGGCGACGGCCGGTGGCGCAGCAGTGAATGCAATCGCAAGGGATGACCTCCCGTGTTGGACAGGGCCCGGGTGGGCGTTCACATCCACAACACCACCCACGCGAGCGAAGTCGCGCCGACCGGTCCGACCACTGACACGGGGCTTACACCAGCGGTGGCGATTCGCCCGGCTGGGTGAGATCTTGCAGCGGCGCGCGGCGGTGCGGCGCGCGGCGGTGCGGCGCGCGGCGGTGCGGCCGGAGCGACGGCTCAGGCCCGAGCGAGCTCCAGGCGCAGCACGTGCCCCCGGACCTCGGTGCCGCCGGTCTGCTCCACAACTCGCTCCGCCTCGCTCTGAGGAACCTCGACGAACGCGAACCTCTCCAGCACGCGGACGTTGCGAACGGACTCACCGTCGAGATCGGTGGCGGACGTGATGGCGTGGATGATGTCCGACGGCTCGAGCCCGGCCGCCCGCCCCCCGGACACGATCACCTTCGTGGACGGCGCATCCCCATTGGCATGGGCCGACACGCGCGGCTTGGAATGACGGCGCGGAGGCGGCGTGACCGGGGTCGGCGCCACGTGCGCATCCTTGACCCAGGGCGACAGCTTGACTCCGGCGTGACGCTCGATCGCCTGGATGTCACGGGCCTGGCGGCTCTCGTAGAAGGTGATGGCTCGGCCACTGCGACCGACGCGGCCGGTGCGCCCGATGCGATGCACGTACACGTCCGGGGACATCGGCACGTCGAAGTTGATGACGTGGGAGATGCCGGAGATATCCAGGCCGCGAGACGCGACGTCGGTCGCGATCAGGAGGGGCAGGCGCCCGTCCTTGAACGAGATCATCACCCCGTCGCGGGCGCCCTGGGTCATGTCGCCGTGCAGCGCCTTGACGTTCATGCCACGGTCCCGGAGCGAGCGGAAGAGCTGGTCGCAGCGGATCTTGGTGCGCACGAACACGAGCGCCTGGTCGGGCCGCTCGGCCTCGAGCACGGTGGCCAGCGCCTCGGGCTTGTCCCGCGCGGCGACCTCGAGCGCGAACTGCTCGACCGTGTCCACCGTCAGCGTGTCGGTCTTGACCTTGACCGTCACCGGGTCATACAGGTACTGGTCGGCGAGCCGGCGGATCTCCGGCGGCATCGTGGCTGAGAACAGCGCGGTCTGCCGGCTGGAGGGCGTCAGCGCGAGGATCCGCTCGACGTCCTCGAGGAAGCCGAGGTCGAGCATCTCGTCGGCCTCGTCGAGCACGACGAACCGGCAAGCGTGCAGGACCAGCGAGTGACGGCTGATCAGGTCCTTGACGCGGCCGACGGTGCCGACCACCACCTGACCGCCGGCGCGCAGCTGGGCCTGCTGGCTGCGGATCGGCGCGCCGCCGAACACCGCGACCACGTCGACACCCTTGCGCTTTCCGTACGCGCGCAGGGCCTGGGTCACCTGGATGCACAGCTCGCGCGTCGGCGTCAGGACGAGGCCTTGAACGTCGTCCTCCTCGGGGTCGACGTACTGGAGCATCGGCAGGCCGAACGCCGCCGTCTTGCCCGATCCGGTCTGCGCCTGGCCGATCACGTCGAGCCCCTCGAGTAGCGGCGGGATGCCCTGCTCCTGGATCGCGCTGGGCGAGTCGTAGCCGACGTCCGCAACCGCGGCGAGGAGGTCGGGCGCAAGGCCGAGATCGGCAAATGAGGTCATCCAGCACGGACGATAGCCGTATACCGCCATTTCGGACATCCGGGCCGCCCGGCCGCCCGACCGCCCGGCGGCCGGGGCGCCGGAGCGGCGGGGCGCCGGAGCGCTGGAGCGGCGGGGTGCTTGACACGAAATACTTCGGTACCTAAGCTTAGGCACCGAAACTTTAGGAACCTACGGATCTGGACGACATACCCCTCATGGCCTCTCCCACAACTGACTCCAATCGGATCGACGCCTACGTCTGGCGCATCAGCGCCGTCGTCATCCTCGGCTCGATCATGTCGATCCTGGACACGACGATCGTCAACGTCGCGCTCGACACCCTGTCACGCGAGCTGCACTCAACGATCGACGGCATCCAGTGGGTCGCGACCGGGTACCTCCTGTCCCTGGCCGCGGTCATCCCGGTCACCGGCTGGGCGGCGCGGCGCTTCGGCGCCAAGCGCGTGTACATCACCTCGCTGATCCTGTTCACCGCCGGATCGGCCCTGTGCGGGCTGGCCGGCTCCACCACCGAGCTGATCCTGTTCCGCGTCCTGCAGGGCGTCGGCGGCGGCATGATCCTGCCCGTCGGGCAGCTGATGATGGCCGAGGCCGCCGGGCCCAAGCGAATGGGCCGCGTGATGAGCGTGGTGGCGGTGCCGGCGATGCTCGCCCCGATCCTCGGACCGACGATCGGCGGCCTCATCCTCGACAACGCCAGCTGGCGCTGGATCTTCTACGTCAACGTCCCGATCGGCATCATCGCCGTGATCTCCGCGCTGCGGATCCTGCCGGTGGTCAAGCGCCAGCGCACCGAGCCACTCGACTATCGCGGACTTGTCATGCTGGCCGCCGGCCTGCCGCTGATCACCTACGGGCTGGCGGAGATCGGCACCACCGGCAGCTTCACCGCGTTGAAGGTGGTGGCCCCGATCATCGTCGGCGTCGCGCTGGTGGCGACCTTCGCGGTCTACGCGCTGCACGTGCCGCGACCGCTACTCAACCTGCGGCTGTACAGCCGGCCCACGTTCTCGTCGGCCTCGATCGCCATGTTCTGCATCGGCGGCGCGCTGTTCGGCGGCATGATCCTGCTGCCGCTGTACTGGCAGACGGTTCGCCACGAGGACGTCGTCGTCACCGGTCTGCTCACCGCGCCACAGGGGCTCGGCGCAGCGCTGGTGATGCCCCTGGCCGGCAAGCTGACCGACCGCTTCGGCGGCGGACCGCTGGCCCTGTTCGGCGTCCTGCTGACGGCGGCGGGGACGCTCCCGTTTGCCCTGATCGGCGCGCACACCTCGATCCTGTTCCTGTGCTTCGCGATGGTCGTCCGCGGGTTCGGCATCGGGTTCGCGTTCATGCCGGCGATGTCGGCGGCCTTCGCCTCGCTGCAGCGCCACGAGCTGTCGGACGCCACCCCGCAGCTCAACGTGCTCCAGCGGGTCGGCGGCTCGATCGGGATCGCCGTGCTCGCGGTGGTGCTGCAGCGCGGGCTCGACCACGCCCACTCCCTCTCGGCCGCGGCGGGGTCCTACGGCACGGCGTTCTGGTGGGCGACCGGCCTGACCGCGCTGGCGATCATTCCGTGCGTCGTCCTGATGCGCGCCGAGCGCGCCGCCCGGCGCACCCGTGGCGCGGTGGGCGAGCCCGACGATGCGACGCTGGCCGAGGCGGTCGCGGCATGACCACGACACGCTCACCGGCCCCCCCCGGCGCCGGCCCGGAGACGCCCGCGCGAGAGACCGCAGCGGAGCTCGGGCGCGCGTTCAAGGCGTGCGTCGGCGCGGTGCGCCGGCTGCGCGGCCGCGAGACGCGCTGCCACGGCGAGCTGTCAGACGCGCAGTACGGACTCCTGTTCGGACTGCGCGATCACGAGTCCCTGCCGAGCAGCGAGCTGGCGCTCCTGGCTGATCTCTCCCCGGCGACGGCGACCGAGATGCTCGACGGGATGTCGGCCGACGGGCTCGTCACCCGCGTGCGCTCCGAGCAGGATCGCCGCGTCGTGCTGACGTCACTGACCGACCGGGGGCACGCGCTGGTGGCCGAGCGCCATGCGCGGTTCGCGCCCCGGTTCGAGGCGGCGATGTCGGAGTTCTCAGACGAGGAGCTGCGCACCGCCGCCGCGGTGCTCATCCGGCTGCGCGAGATGTTCGATCAGTTCACGCCGGGCGGCGCGCACGGCTCGGCGTCCGCGTCTGAGCCGCCACGGGGCTGACCAGTCCGT
>DATCFW010000207.1:0-12409 GCA_036509295.1 Solirubrobacteraceae bacterium
GGCGCCGGGAATGCGCCGCTGCGGACCTCGGCGGCGTACTCGGCGACCCCGGCCACCATGTGCGAGCGGACGTCGGCGAAGCGCTTGGCGAACCGGGCGACGTGGCCGTCGTAGATGCCGAGCAGGTCGTGAAAGACGAGCACCTGCCCATCGGTCGCGGGGCCGGCGCCGATGCCGATGATCGGGATCTCCACGCGGGCCATGACCTCCTGCGCCACGGCGGCGGGGATCGCCTCCAGGACGACCGAGAAGCAGCCGGCCCCCTCGAGCGCGATCGCGTCCCGGACGACGGCGATCGCCTGCTCCGCCGTCCGGCCCTGGGCGCGGTACCCGCCGAGCGCCGTGGCCGTCTGGGGGGTGAGGCCGACATGCCCCATCACCGGGATCCCGGCGCCGACGATCGCCCGGGCGCGCTGCACGCTCGTGCCGCCCCGCTCGAGCTTGACGGCGTCACACCCGGCCTCCTTGACGAACCGCTGGGCGGTGGCGATCGCCTGCTCGTCGGAGGCCTCATAGGAGCCGAACGGCAGGTCGCCGACCAGCAGCGGCGTGCGCAGCCCGCGGCGGACGGCCGAGGCGAGCATCAGCATCTCGTCGGTGGAGACCGGGATCGTCGACGGGTAGCCGAGCACGGTCATGGCGCCCGAGTCGCCGACCAGGACGACGTCGACGCCGGCCTCCTGGGCAACCTGTGCCGATGGGAAGTCATACGCGGTGACCATGACGATCGGCTCACCGAGCCGCTTGCACTCCGCGAGACGCGGCAGCGTCATCGGCAGGGGCGCGTCGAGGCCGTGGGGGATGGGGGTGCGGGGGGTTGCGGACATGGCTTTCGCCTCCTTACGTGGTTGGCGCCCCGAACGGGGTCGCCACCGGTTGGTCAGTGGTGCGAATCTCGGATGTCCTCGCGGTCGGGAATGAGTGGGTCCCACGCCCGTTCGTGCTGATCAGCGCGTTGTCGATCAGCCGGACCGGCCCGATGCGGGCGGCGATCACGGCCAGCACGTCACCCTCGACGCGCCCGATCGGCTCCATCGTCTCCCGCGACACGATCGCCAGGTACTCGGGATCGATCTGGGCGGCGGTCAGCTCGGCTCGGCCGGCGGTCAGGGCGGCGGCGGGATCGCGCTCCCCGTCCGAGACCGCGTCCGCGACGGCGAGCAGCGCGCGGCTCAGCGACGTCGCCCGTCGGCGATCGCGGTCTGACAGCAGGACATTCCGGCTCGACAGCGCCAGGCCGTCGTCGGCGCGGATGGTCGGGCACACGTCGATCCCGATCGGGAGGTTGAGATCGCGCACGAGCCGCCCGATCACGGCGGCCTGCTGGGCGTCCTTCTGGCCGAAGAACGCCACGTCGGGCGCGACCATGTTGAGCAGCTTGGTCACGACGGTGGTGACGCCGTCAAAGTGCTCGCGACCCCGATGGGCACCTTCGAGGCCGTCGGTGAGGCCCCGGACCGACACGGTGGTGGCAAACCCGTCCGGATACACCTCGCTGACGTCGGGCCCGAACAGGTAGCTGACGCCGAGCCCGGCCGCCTGCGCGGCGTCGCGCTCCTCATCGCGCGGGTAGACCGCCAGATCGCCGGCGTCGTTGAACTGGGTCGGGTTCACGAACAGGGACACGACGACGATGTCGCAGGACCGGCCGGCGGCGCGCATCAGCGACAGATGTCCGTCGTGAAAGGCGCCCATCGTCGGCACCAGGCCGATCGTCTCCCCGGCCTGCCGGTGCCCGGTTAGCGCCTCACGCAGCTCCGCGACGGTCCGGATCGTCTTCATCGCGTCACCGCCGCGGCGCCGACGAGCGCCCGGGTGGCATCCACCAGCGCGTCGAACAGCGGCAGCAGGTCGGGGGCACGGTCGCTCACCGCGTCTCGCTGGCGGGCGACGGTCTCCTCGTCGCCGCGGGCCACCGGACCGGTGAGCGCCTGCTCGGGGCCGAGCCGCGCCCAGTTCTCGACGGTCGCGCGCACGAGCGGCAGCAGGTCCTCGCGCGCCATTCCGGCAGTGAGGGCCAGACGCTCCGCGGCCGCCTCGAGCGTGACGAGGAAGTTCGATGCGATCGACGCCGCGACGTGATACGCCGTCCGATCGGTGGGGTCCATCTCGATCGGACGCATCCCCAGCCGCCGCGCCAGCGCGTGGGCGAGTGCCCGGGTCTCCGCGGTACTCCCGGCGACCGCCGCGCCGGCGCCGTCAAACCGCACGCCGGCGGCGTCGTGGGTCACCGTCATCAGCGGATGCAGAGAGAACGCCTGATGCCCGGCGAGCACGTCGAGCCCGGTCGCGCCCGAGCAGTGGCCGACCGGGACGCCGGGGTGGATGAGCGCGGCCGCCGAGGCGATCTCGGCGTCGGGAACGCACACGAGCACGACATCCACGCCGGTGGGCGCGGCACCGCGCGGGAGCGGGCCGGTGACCTCGGCGCCCGACGCGCGAAACGCGTCGGTCAGGGCGCGGCCGAGCCGGCCGTCACCGACTATCGCCAACCGGAGGGGCGTGCTCGGTGCGTCGGCAGATGGCGAAGAATGCCGTTCCAGTTCCCGCATGAGATACCGGTCGGAGATGGTGGTGAGAAAAACTCTTCAAATACCGAAGGTCCGACCCGCACAGCGGTGTCGACCTCCGCAGAAACAGAATACCCCGTCGGAGCGGCGGGCTAGCATCGGTTTCCGTGACAAGCGCCACAGAGCGCCGGGAGCAGCTGAAGGCGGTATACGAGGACGCGCGGGGCTGCACCCGGTGCCCGCTGCATCAGACGCGGACGACGGTGGTGTTCGGCGCGGGCAATGCCGACGCCGACCTGATGTTCGTCGGGGAGGCTCCGGGAGCCACCGAGGACAAGCAGGGAGTGCCGTTCGTCGGCCAGGCGGGCAAGCTCCTGGACAAGCTGCTGGGTGAGATCGGACTGGACCGCGGCCAGGTCTTTATCTGCAACACGGTCAAGTGCCGGCCGCCGAACAACCGCGATCCCCACCCCAACGAGATCGAGTCCTGCCACGACTATCTCCGCAGCCAGGTCGAACTGATCGAGCCGACGGTCATCTGCACCCTGGGCAACTTCGCCACCAAGCTGCTGCGCGGCGACACCACGGGGATCTCCCGCTTGCACGGCCAGGCGGAGGTCCGGACGATCGGGGCGCGAGCGATCCGGCTCTACCCGCTGTATCACCCCGCTGCGGCGCTCTACACACCGTCGACGCTCGAGGTCCTGCGCGCCGATTTCCAGCGGATTCCCGACCTCCTGGGACTCGGGGCTCCGCCCCAGCCCGAGACGGTGGAGCCCGACCCGGTTCCGGCCGATGTCGGGGGCCTCAATCCCGCCGACGGCGACCGGGTCGCCGGGGACGACAGCGCGCTGGCGCCCGAGCCGGACGCGACCCAGCTCGATCTGTTCTAGAAACCGGTTCGCGGTCGGCCGGCTGGCCGCCCGCGCAAGCGCGATCTGCCTCAAGCGCGGGTGCAACCCGGTCGATACTCGGTGAATGACCCTTCGCAGTCACCCGCGGGCCGTCGCCGCCCTCGTCTTCACGTTCGCGACGCTGGTCTCGCTGGGGCCACACCTGATGATCCTCGGCTATCAGGTCGCCGGGGCGACTCCGCCGGCGGGGCTGCTGCTGCTGTGCCCGCTGCACCGGCTCGAGGCTGAGCGGGCCCCGGCGCTCGTCCTGCACGCGAGGCCGCTCACATGAGCGCGCGCCGCGATCGACTGGCGCCGGTCGCGGTCCCCTTGCCGGAGGGCATCATCGCCCGGATCCGGGCCGTCCTGCCGCACGGTGGCACGCTGCCGGCGCAGGACTGGCGTCAGCGCCACCGGCTGATCGTCTCGCTGCTGCACGTGTTCATCGTCGTGCTGGCGGCCTATGCGGTGCTGGCCCGGGGCGGGCATTCCCTCCAGTACATCCCGGAGTTCGTCTCGATGATTGCGTTTGCCGGCCTGGCCGGCTGGGACGGCGCATCCCACCAGTGGCGCTCGGTGTCGGCCTCGATGGGTCTGCTCACCGGCTCGGCGACGCTGGTCGACATCTCCGGCGGGCTGATCGAGATGCATTTCAGCTTCTTCGTCGTGGTCGTCGTGCTCACGCTCTACGAGGACTGGGTTCCGTTCCTGCTGGCGGTCGCGTTCGTGCTCATCCATCACGGCGTGATGGGGATGATCGATCCGCGCGCGGTCTTCAACGACCGCAACGAATGGAAGGACCCGTGGTTCTGGGCGTCGCTGCACGCGGTGTTCATCGCCCTCGCCGGTGCGGCCGGGGTCGTCGCCTGGGGCCTGAACGAGCGCGTTCGCTCGCGGATGCTCGACGCCCAGCGCGAGCTGGAGCGGCTCGGTCTCACCGACGCCCTCACCGGGCTGGGCAACCGCCGCCAGCTGATGGCCGATCTGGACGATGCGATCGCGCTCAGCGGGCCGGTGGCGCTGGCGATCTTCGATCTCGACGGGTTCAAGGAGTACAACGACCGCTTCGGCCACCCCGCCGGCGATGCGCTGCTGACGCGGCTGACCGGCGCGCTGAGCGTGGCGGTCGCGGACTGCGCTCAGGCATACCGCCTCGGCGGCGATGAATTCTGCGTCCTGTCGGATCCGCTGGCGCCGGCGGACGATGTGACCGCATGGCTGGAGAAGTGGACCACGTGTTTTGCCGAGCGGGGGGAGGGCTTCGAGATCACCGCCTCCAGCGGCGCGGCGCTGATCCCCGATGAGGCCGCTGACGCGTCCGAGGCCCTGCGGCTGTGTGACCGGCGGATGTACTCCATCAAGCACACCCGCCGCACCACCGCCGTCGCCCAGGCCAAGGACGTGCTGCTGGCCGCGCTCTCGTCCTGCCACGATGATCTCGGCGCTCACGTCGGCGCCGTGGGGGCGGCCGCTCAGGAGGTCGGTGTCGCCCTCGGGCTGACCGGCGTTTGGCTCCAGGAGCTCGGCTACGCGGCCGAGCTGCATGACATCGGCAAGATCGCGGTGCCGGAGTCGATCATCTCCAAGCCGGGCCCGCTCGACCCCGACGAGTGGCGATTCATCGAGCGCCACACCGTCATCGGCGAGCGGATCCTGTCGGCGGCTCCGGCCACCGCCGTGGTGGCCCGCCTGGTGCGCGCCACCCACGAGCGCTTCGACGGCGCCGGCTACCCCGATGGCCTGGCCGGCGAGGGGATCCCGCTCGAGGCCCGCATCATCGCCGTCTGCGACGCCTACGATGCGATGACCTCGCAGCGGCCGTACCGCCGGCCGTGCGCCCACTCCGAGGCGCTGGCTGAGATCGAGCGGTGCGCCGGCGGCCAGTTCGACCCGCGGGTGGTCAATACCTTCGTCCGGCTGTACGCCACGGCGCCGCCGGCCGTGCCTGAGCCGGTGGCGGTGGCGGTCCCGACCGCGTCGCCGTACCTGACCGTGGCGTCGCCCGCCGCGTCTGCGGCGTGAGCGGCGGACGGCGCGCTGAGGGCCCTTAGACCGGCTCGGGAACCCGCCGCGGGTCGCGCGTGACCGGCGGTGAGGGCGGGGACGGCGAGGGTGAGCGGTCGGGCCACAGCGCGAAGGAGAAGGCCACCAGCGCCCCGGCGGCCTGGATGGCCAGCACCACGGCCGCGAAGTTCTTGGGCTGGTGCGAGGCACTGAGCAGCAGAATCGGCTCGGCCACCGCCACCGCCGCCAGCACGACCAGGAACCAGGTGCGACGGAGTGCGAGCAGGTACTGGATCGCCAGGTAAGTGGCCGCCAGCACGGTGAACGCCAGGCCCAGAACGATCAGCGAGTTGGCCGCCGCCGTCTTGTCGGCGCCGAACGCCGCCTTGATGAGTAGGTGCGACGCGAACGCGAAGATGAGCAGCACGGGAATCGCACAGACGGCCACGATCCCGAGCGCGCGGGCGAGGATCGGCCGCGGGTCCTCGCCGGCGGCGCGGCGGCGCGACACCTCGGGCACGAGGTAGAACCCGGCGCCCATCGCGACCCAGATGAGGACCTTGGCGGCGACCGCGACCGCGCCGTAGGAGCTGGCGACGTGCGTGCCGAAGCGGTGCTTGGCGGCGATGATGTCGATGTTCTGGAGCACCGCGATGATGATCAGCCCGGCGATCGGCGCCCAGGCGCGCTTGACGTGGGCCCACAGGCTCGGCCCGGCCGCAGGCGCGTGCGTGACCGCGCCCAGCGACTCGCCCTCGACCTCACGGACGTGCTGCTGGAGCCGGCGGACGCAGAACAGGCTCATCGCGATGAACGAGAGCGGCGTACCGAGGTAGGCGCCGGTCACGCCCAGGCCAGCGGCGGCGAGCAGGCCGCCGAGGACGAGCCGGGCGCCCTGTTCCCCGATCAGGCTCACGCCGACGCCCTTGTAGTCGCCGACGCCCTGCAGCACGCCGCGCAGCACCGACAGCTCGAGCCACAGGCCGGCAGCGGGCAGGCCGAGCGCGGCGGCCCACTGGTCGTGCTTGACGCCGACCGCCGAGGCGATCGGGTCGCGCAGCACCACCGAGATGATCGTGATCACGAGCGTGAACAGGAGCAGGCCCTTGGTCCAGCGCCTGGTCGTCGCCATCAGACCGGCGCCGACCCCGAGGTGGCCGAGGACGCCCTCGCGAGCGGTGGCCACCTGCAGCGCCTGTCCGACCACCGACAGGATGAGGAAATAGCTGACCAGTGCGGCCAGCGAGCCGTAGCCGCCGCCCTGGTTGTCCTTGAGCAGCCGGCTGAACACGATCGTTGAGCCGAGCGCGATGACGTTGTTGACGATCATCGCCCCGGCCAGTCCGACCGCCTTGGCGGTCTCGGAGCCGCTCAGCTCCGCCAGCGACGTGGGAATCGCGGCGCGATCCCCGGAGATGCGCCGGATCAGCCGCGCGATGACACCCGGGCGCGCGGACGAGGGATCGGTCATGTGGCCCCTGACGGTAGCGGAAGGCATCGTCAACTCGGCTCTACAGTGTCGGCGTGTGCGGGGCCAGTACGAGTCACACGGCGCGGCCGACACCGAGGCGCTCGGGGGTCGGCTGGCGGCCGATCTGTCCCCGGGTGACGTCGTGACGGTGGCGGGTGAGCTCGGCGCCGGCAAGACGACGTTCGTCCGCGGCGCCTGCCGGGCGCTCGGCGTGACGGTGCCGGTGACCAGCCCGACATTCACGATCGGACAGCGCTACCCGGGTGGGCGGGCGCCCGTCTCCCACGTCGACCTGTATCGCCTGGGCTCGCTCGCCGATGAGGACCCGGATCTGCTGGCCGACTACCTCGGGCCCGACGTGATCGCGTTCGTCGAGTGGCCCGACGCCGGCGCGGCCCAGCTCGCCGCGGGTGGGCGCCTGGTCGCCCGGGTCAGCCTGGAGCATGCCGGCCAGGACCGCCGCCGGATCGAGATCGCGTGAAGATCCTTGGACTGGACACCGCGACGGCGGCGACCGCGGTGGCGGTGCTCGACACGGCGACCGGCGCGACCGTCGCTGACCGTGATGCCCCCCGGCGCGGCGAACGGCCCCGGCACACGACGGCGCTGCTGCGGATGATCGTCGAGCAGCTGCGCCGCGCGGACACCGATTGGGCCGGGATCGACCGGATCGCCGTCGGCGTCGGGCCCGGCACGTTCACCGGTCTGCGGATCGGCGTGGCCACCGCGCGGGCGCTCGCCGGGGCGCGTGACATCCCGCTGGTCGGGGTCTCGACGCTGCACTCGCTCGCCGCCGGAGCCGCCGGAGCCGCCGGGGCCGCCGGACCGAGTCCGGCGGGCCCGGCCATCGATGCGATCGTGGCGGTGATCGACGCTCGCCGGGGCGAGGTGTTCGCCGCGGGCTGGACGGCGGCGGACGTGTCCCGGCCCGGCGCGGAGCCGCTGCTGGCGCTCGCCGCTCGGGTACCGGAGGCGCTGGCCGATGAGCTGCGCAACGACGGCCGCCGCTGGCTGGCCGTGGGTGACGGGGCGGTAGAATTCCGGGAGGCTCTCGAGCGCTCGGGAGCCTGGATTCCCGAGGAGGACTCAGGCCGCAACCGAGTTGATGCCGTGGTGCATTGTCGCCTGGCGGCGGGGCTGCTGCCCGAGGCCCCCGACGGCGTCCTTCCGGAGTACCTGCGTCTCCCCGACGCCGAGATCTCCCTCCGTGCCGCCCGGCAGTGATGACATCAGACAGCTCCACGATCCGGACTCTCGGGTACGCCGATCTCCCGCAGGTGATCGCGATCGAGCGGCGCGCGTTCACCACCCCGTGGTCCCTGGCGATGTTCGTGCTCGAGCTCTCCAAGCCGTCGGGGCTGTGCCTGGCGGCGATCGGCGAGCGGGACACGCTGCTCGGCTACCTGATCTGCGCCCGCTACGACACCGTCTGGCACCTGATGAACATCGCGGTCGACCCGGCGCTGCGCCGGCGTGGCATCGCGTGGTCCCTCCTGGAGCAGATGATCCAACGCGCCGGGCGCGATCGTGAGTACACGCTCGAGGTCCGCACCTCCAATGCGTCGGCGATCGCTCTGTACGAGCGGTTCGGGTTCCGCTCCGCCGGCACGCGGCCCCGCTACTACCGCGACAACGGCGAGGACGCGGTGATCATGTGGCGCACGCTCGAGACGACCTCCCCGTCGGGCGCGACGGGATGATCCTCGCGCTCGAGACCAGCTGCGACGACACGTGCGCGGCGGTCCTCACGCCCGACGGTCGGATCGCGTCCAACGTCATCTCGTCGCAGGGAATCCACGATCGCTACGGCGGGGTGGTGCCGGAGATCGCCTCCCGCCACCACCTCGAGCTGGTCGGCGCCGTCATCCAGGACGCGTTGCGACAGGCCGATGTCGGACTCGAGGCGGTGGAGCTGGTGGCGGTCACGCGTGGCCCCGGACTGGTGGCTGCCCTCCTCGTCGGGCTCGCGACCGCCAAGGCGATCGCCGCCGCACATGAGATCGCCCTCGCGCCGGTCGACCACCTGCACGGTCATGTCGCCGCCGGATTTCTGGCGCCGTCGACGCTCGGCGGGGATGGGGATCCGTTCCTCAGCCTGATCGCCAGCGGGGGTCACACCTTCCTGGCGCGGGTGACCGATCGCGGTCCCGACTTCGAGGTGCTCGGCCAGACCCTGGACGACGCCGCCGGCGAGGCGTTTGACAAGGGGGCGCGGCTGCTCGGGCTCGGTTACCCCGGCGGCGCGGCGCTCGAGCGGCTGGCCCGTGACGGCGACCCCGCGGCGTTCCCGTTCCCGACGGCGGCCCGGATGCCGGGCCTGGACTTCTCGTTCGCCGGGCTCAAGACGGCACTGCTGTACCGCGTCCGCGACCTTGGGCCGCCGGAGACCGAGCGCCGGCGCGCGGACCTCGCCGCCTCCTATCAGCACGCGATCGTGGAGGCGCTCGCGCTGCGCGTCGAGCGGGCGCTGGAGCGGACGGGGCTCGAGCGCCTGGCGGTGGGCGGCGGGGTGGCCGCCAACGGCCCGCTCCGCGAGCGTCTGGGGCGTCTCGGCGTGCCCGTTGACGTTCCGCCGCGGGAGCTGTGCACCGACAACGCGGCGATGATCGCCTCAGCGGCCCGCTTCGTCACGCCGCTGCCGTTCCCCGAGTACCTCGAGCTCGACGTCTACGCGACCGGCGAGCGGGCGCTGGTACCGACCCGGTGACCATGGACATCGTCCTCTACGGCCGGGAGGGCTGCTGCCTGTGCGATGACGCGCGCGTCATCCTGGAGCGCGTGCGCGCGGACATCCCGTTCACGTTCAGCGAGCGAGACATCGACCGCGACGAACGTCTCCTGCGAGCGTACCTGGAGCGAATTCCGGTGGTCACGATCGACGGGGCTGAGGCGTTTGAGCTGCGCGTTGACGAATCTGATCTCAGGCGGCGGCTTGGCTTGAGTAGAGTTGGCGGCGGATGAGCTACACAGTCGGCCGCGGTACCGAGCCGGCGGGACCAGACCTCGACAAGCCGGGTGAGAAGCTTTCGCTCGGAGTTGCGGCTCGCCTGTCGCGGTATCTGCAGGTGCTCACACAAGCGCGAAAGGTCGGGAAGGAGACGATCTCCTCTCAGGAGCTCGCCGACTACACGCACGTCAACTCCACCCAGATCCGGCGCGACCTCTCCGGCTTCGGCAAGTTCGGCAAGCGGGGCGTCGGCTACAACGTCGAGTCGCTCGTCAGCCAGATCCGCAAGATCCTGCGCACCGCCGGCCAGCACAACATCGCGCTGTTCGGTGCCGGGCACCTGGGCACCGCGATCGCGACGTCGGACATCTTCGCCGATCACGGTTTCCGGGTGGTGGCGATCTTCGACGTCGACCGCGAGCGGGTCGGGGGTCGGATCGGGTCGCTGGCCGTCCGTCACAACTCGGAACTGCGGACGGTGGTGGACGAGCAGGACATCGTCGTGGCCGTGCTCGCGGTGCCGGCCTCGGCGGCACAGAGCATCGCCAACGAGCTCGTCGAAGCGGGGGTGAAGATCATCTTCAACTACTCCGAGGCGCTGGTGCAGGTCCCGCCCGAGGTGACCGTCCACACCTCTAGCCCCGCAGTCGATCTGCTCTACGCGCTGTACTTCTATCTGACCTAGCTCCGGCTCAGTTGTTGTGGAACTCGATCTCGACACCGCCCGTGCGGCCCTCGACGCCTCGACCGACTTCACGGTCGGGCTCGAGGAGGAGTTCGCCCTGCTGGACCCGGCCGGGCTCGGCATGGTCGGGCGCTTCGAGCAGCTGCGTGACGCCGCCGCCGACGATCCGTCGCTGGCGGAGTCGATCGCCGGCGAGCTGATCTCCTCCGAGATCGAGATCCGGTCCGGGCGCGGCGAGGACCTGGCGATGGCGCGCGCCGCCCAGCGCGAGTTGCGCCGGCGGCTGTTCGCACTGGCCGCCGCCCAGGACCTGGAGCTCGGTGCCACCGGGACGCACCCGTGGTCGGACTATCGCCAGCAGCAGATCATCCAGACCGAGCACTACCGCCGCGTCGAGGAGGGGCTCAAGTACGTGGCATGGCGCAACAACACCTTCTCGCTGCACGTCCACGTCGGTGTGCGGGGCGCGGATCGGGCGGTGCAGGTATGCGATCGGCTGCGACCGGTGCTCCCCGTCCTGCTGGCCATCTCGGCCAATTCCCCGTTCCTGGACGGCTCGGATTCGGGCCTGCACAGCGCGCGCACCCAGACCTTCACCAAGAGCTTCCCGCGCTGCGGGGTACCGGATGCGTTCGGCACCTGGGACGCCTTCGGCGACTACATCGAGCTGCTGGCTCGCACGCGCTCCATCGTCGAGTACACGCAGGTGTGGTGGTCGATCCGCCCGCACCTCTCGTTCGGCACCGTTGAGGTGAGGATCTGCGACGCCCAGATGACGGCGGCGGAGTCAGACGGCGTGGCGGCGCTGATCGCGGCCTGCGTCGCCCAGGCCGCCCGGGATATCGACGACGGCGTCCCGTTCGTCGATCTGCCCAACCGTCTGATCGAGGAGAACATGTGGCGGGCGCTGCGGTACGGGCTCGACGGCGATCTGCTCGACCTCGAGCGCGGCGAGGCGTATCCGGCGGCCGGCGCGCTGGACCGCCTGCTCGAATGGACGGCGCCGAGCCGCGCCGAGCTTGGCATCGACGTGAGCCTGCCCGCGCTCAACGGAGCCCAGCGCCAGCGGCGGATGCTCGAGTCCGGCATGAGCCTGGCCGAGACCTATGCCTCGGTGCTGGCCGAGACACGGGAGAGCTATTCGGGCGCGCTGGAGCCCCACCGCCGATGAACCACCCTGCCCACCCCGACGAAAGCAGGACCGATGAGCACCAGCGATCAGCCCTCTGAAGCCGAGTTGCAGGCCGCCTACGAGGCCGAGATCAAGAAGATCCGCGTTGAGCAGATCGTGCTCGAGCAGGTCGTCTCGCTCGTGAACCTGGGCATGCGACGCACCGGGCTGTCACCGGGGACCGAGGACGAGCGCGATCCCGGTCAGGTGCGGATCGCGATCGAGGCCGTCCGCGCGCTCCTGCCGCTGATCGAGGAGTCGGCGCCGCCTCAGGCGAGCGCGATCCGCGATGCTCTGTCCCAGCTGCAGTTGGCGTATCTCCGCCTGAGCGGCGCCGGAGAGCCCGGTCCGGTGCCCGGTGAATCGAGCCCCGCCCGCGCCGATCCCCCGGCGGCCGCGGCTGGTCCGCCGCCGTCCGGTCCCGCGCCCGAGCCCGATCCGTCTCAACCGGGCGAGCCGGGACCGGCGCAGCGCAGCGGGCGGCTCTGGATTCCCGGGCAATAGCCCCGTCGCCCCGCTACCGCCGGTGATCTCCCCATTCTCGCGAGGGCGACCAACCGCGCTCATAGGGACGACGTCCGTCGCGCCGGCACGCTAGACTCGCGCCGGTCTTATGCCGGGGTCTGCGCACCGTTGTCAGGGCGGCAGACCCTTTTTGCCGTTGTGATGGCGCTTTCAACCGCGCTTGAAACTAAGAGCTTCTCCGGAGGATCTCCTTGTCTAGCTTT
>DATCFW010000208.1:0-7886 GCA_036509295.1 Solirubrobacteraceae bacterium
CGATCATCGCGCTGCTGCCAGAACTCGACCGCCTCGGGGACCAGGCGGAAGCCGCCCCAGCGCTCCGACAGCGGCAACGCGTCGGCGTCGGCGTAGCGTTCGGTGAGCTCGGTCACGCGCTGCTCGAGCGCGGTCCGGCTCGCGATCACCTGGCTCTGCGGCGATGCCAGCGCGCTCAGCTGGCTCCCGCGCGCCCGGCTCCGCGCGTACGCCGCCGTCTCCGACGCGGACACGCGCTGCACCGATCCCTCGATCCGCACCTGCCGGTCGAGCGGGATCCAGTAGAACAACAGCGCGGCGGCCGGGTTGGCGGCCAGCTCGCTGCCCTTGCGGCTCTCGTAGTTGGTGTAGAAGACGAACCCGGTCTCGTCGGCGCGCTTGACGAGCACCATCCGCACCGAGGGGATCCCGCCGGGCGATGCGGTGGCCACCGCCGCCGCCTCGGGCATCGCGACCCCGGCATCACGCGCCTGGGCAAACCAGGCGGCGAACTGGCGGAACGGTCGGGGTCGGCATCGGCCTCGCGCAGCGCGGGATTGCGATCGGTCACCTGCGCATTATCCGTCGTCAGACGGGCCCGGGCGACTCGCCGCGGGCACGATCGGGACGGTTGATAGCGTGGCCGGCATGCCATCGCGCTGGCCCGACCTTGCTTACGACGAGTGGTCAGCAACGTGCGACACGTTGCATGCCCACGCCCAGGTGCTCGGCAAGCTGGCGGTGGCGCTGGCGCCACCCGAGCCCCAGCTCCAGCACGCCGCGCTGAGACTCACCGCCCGCGGCTGGGAGACCGCCCCGCTGCCGGCCCCCGATGGGTCCGGAGCGCTCGTCGCGGCGCTCGATCTGCGCCACCACGAGGCGGTGGCCGAGCACAGCGACGGCCGCGGCGCGCGGATCCCCCTTGGACCCAATCGTCCCGTCGGAGCGGTGACGCGGGAGCTGCTGGCGGCGCTGCGTGACCTTGGCGGAGACGTTCGCATCGATCCGCGGCCGCAGGAGGTCGCGTGGACCGCGCCACTGGACGAGGACGATGAGCACGCCGCCTACGCCCCCGACCGGGTGGCGACCTACTTCGCCGCGGCGACGCAGGCGGCGCTCGTCCTGGCGGCGTTCCGGGCGCCGTATCGCGGACGCTCGACGCCGGTCAACGCGTGGTGGGGATCGTTCGATCTGGCGGTCAACCTGTTCTCCGGCCGCCCCGCCGATCCGCCGTCGAGTGACTTCATCATGCGCAACGCCATGGATGCCCAGGAGATCGCGGTGGGCTGGTGGCCGGGCGATGCCCGCTATCGCCAAGCGGCCTTCTATGCCTACGCCCATCCGGCGCCGACCGGCTTTGCCGCGGCGTCACTGTCGCCCGCGGCGGCCCGCTGGGAGCCCGACCTGGGGGAGTACGTGCTCGATTGGAGCGATGTGTGCGCGGCCGCGGACCCGCGGGGGCTGGCGCTGGAGTTCGCGCGGTCGGCGTTTCGCCACGCGTGCGCGGTCTGCGAATGGGACCCGGCGCTGGTGGCGAGCACCGAGGGCGCGCCGCCGCCGATCAGGTAGCGGCGGCCGGGGCGGGTGGCCCACTAGATGGCGCGCGTCGCGACGATCGGCGTCTACGAGCGCGACGCCGCCGGGTTCATCGCCGCGCTCGATGGGGCGGGCGTCACCAGGCTGTTCGACATCCGTCAGCGTCGCGGCGTGCGCGGCGCGCGGTACGCGTGGGCCAACGCGCAGCGCCTGCAGGCGCTTCTCGCCGACGCGCGGATCGCCTACCAGTACCACCCCGAGCTCGCCCCCGACACCGAGCTGCGCCATCTCCAGTACCGCGACGACGACCGGCAGGGGGTCGGCAAGCGCAGCCGGGTGCGGCTCGCGCCCGAGTATGTCCGCGAGTACACCGAGGAGATCCTCGATCTCGTGCCGCTCGCGCCACTCGTCGCGCAGATGCCGGTGCACGGGATGGGAGCGCTGATGTGTGTCGAGGCGACCGCGGCGGCGTGTCACCGCTCGCTCGTCGCCGAGCGACTGGCCGAGCGGTTCGGCTTCGAGGTGATCGACCTCGACGCCGGCTGAGCCTCGACGCCGGCTGAGCCTTGACGCCGACTGAGCCTCGACGCCGCGGGTGCGCCGGGCGGGCCGGTCAGCCGCCCGCATCCGCGGCCCGGAACGCGATCGTGTCGCCGGCGACGAGCGGCAGCTCGCGGTCACGGTTGATTGAAACGCCGTTGAGCGCGGCGACGACGTGCTCGTCCAAGGTCACTCCCACGGCGCCAGCGGCGGCGGCGAGCGTGCCGGCTCGAACCGAGGCGCGGCCGGCAGCGGACGGCGACACCGGCGCGGGGAACCGCTCGACGACGATCTCGGGCGCCGGGAGCGCTCGGGCGGCGCGGTAATCGGCGGGCGCGTTGAGATTGCGGACCGAGCGCAGCGCTGGATCCCACCGCGCGAGCGTGGGGTCCTGGAGCAGCTGCGCCTCGGTCAGGCGGCGGACGCGGCAGCGATCGAACATGAACGCCGGCTTGAGCAGATCCTGCGCGATCAGCTCCTGCACCAGGCCGCGCACGCTCGTCCGGTAGGCGGCGGCGAGGGGCTGGTGGTGCCCGCCGATCTCCGGCAGAGCGACATCGTCATCGTCCCTGAGCGCAGCGATGACGCGGGCCACGAACGCCGGGTGCAACAGCGGCACGTCGGTGCCGGACAGATACGCCACCGCCGCCCGGTCCCCGATCGCCGCCAGCCCGCCGGCCAATCCCTGCAGCGGCCCCCGGCCCTCGATGACATCGTCGACGACCTCGATCTCGGCGGCGAGCTCCGGCAGCGGCTGCCCCGGCGCTCGCACCACGATCACCGGCCCGTCCACCGCCCGGGCGACGATCCCGGTGACCCGGCGCAGCAGCGTCGAGCCGTGCCACTCCAGCGCGGCCTTCGGCGATCCCATCCGGGATGATCGGCCGCCCGCCAGGACGATGCCGGCGGCGTCGTGCACGGGTCCGATGGTATGGCCCGCGGGGGCCGAGTAGGGTTGGCGGCGGAGAGCCGGGAAGACTGGTCGGCGTGCCCCACAAGGGAGGCCGCCGTGACCAGGAGCCGAGGTGACATCAAGCAGCGCAAGCGGATCCGCCCGGCGCGCGTCCGCGGGCGCCATGATGGTTGGCGGAGGGCTGAACGCTGGGATTGATCGCCGTGTTCCTCGCGGGAGCCGCGGTGAGCCTGGGCTCGAGCTGGGTGCTCGTCTCGCGGCTGGAGCGGGTCGGTGCGCGCCTGGGATTCTCCGAGGCGTTGCTCGGCATCGTGGCGGCGGTGGCGGCCGATGCTCCGGAGATCACTGCGGCGGTCACCGCACTGGCCGGGCATCACCCGCAGATCGGCGCCGGCGTGGTGCTCGGCTCCAACGTGTTCAACCTGGCGGCGTTGCTCGGATTGGCGGCGGTGCTCGCCGGCCGGATCGCGCTGCATCGACGGGTGATCGCGCTGGAGGGGTTCATCGCGGTGTGGATCGCAGCGGTCTGCCTCGCCGTGGTGCTCGGGGCGTTCGGGCCGGCGGTAGGGCTCGGCGGGGTGCTGTGCGTGCTGCTCCCCTACCTGGCGGTGCTCGGCGCGGGCCGCCGCCGGCTGCGGCAGTCAGCGCTGCCCGCCGCGTGGGTCGACTGGCTGCTGAGCGCGATCGTCGAGGAGGAGTCAGAGCTCGAGGTGGCGATCCACCCCGCGCGCGGCCGGCTCCGCGACGGGGCGGTGGCCGCGGGCGCCGTGCTCGTCGTCGTCGGCGCCAGCGTCGCGATGGAGCAGGCGGCCTCGCGGTTCGGCACGCGTCACGGGATCGCGGAGATCGTCACCGGCGGTCTGGTGCTGGCCGCGGTGACGAGCCTGCCGAACGCCGTCGCCGCCGTCTACCTCGCGCGTCGCGGGCGGGGCGCGGCCACCCTCAGCACCGCGATGAACAGCAACGCCATCAACGTGACCGTGGGCCTGCTGGCGCCGGCGATCATCGTCGGCGCAACGCCGTCGTCGGGGCCGGCGACGCTCGTTGCCGCGTGGTATCTCGGCTTGACCATCGTCGCGCTGCTCGGCGCATACGGTGGGCGTGGTCTGGGACGACGGCACGGCGCCGTGATCATCGGCGCCTATCTCGTGTTCGTCGGCGTGGTGCTCGCCGGGCCGTGAACGCCCGCGCGTGGCTATGCGTCCACCACGGCGGTCGGCTCGATCCCCGGGGCGGCCGCGGCGAATTCGGGCACGAGGAGCACCACGCGCTCGCCGGCACGGATCCGCATGTCGCGGGCCGGCGCCGCCGGTTCGCCGTTGTCGCTGATGGCAACGACGACGAAGCCGGGGGGCCACGACAGGTCATCGAGGCGGCGGCCGACCGCCGGCGAGTCCTCGTCGATCCGCAGCTCCACGATCTCGTAGCCATCCAGCGGCGTGGTGACCCGGTGGGCCTCGCGCTCGGGATCCGGGGCGGCGTAGTCAGCGGCAGCGGTGCCACGTTCGATGCTGCGGTCAGACGCGTCGACGGTTCGCGCCAGGGCGGCGAGGACGCCGTGGCGGGTGATCCAGCCGACGAGCCGCTGACGATCGTCGGACAGCACCGGCAGCCCCGCCCGTCCGTACAGCGTGAGCTGGCGCAGCGCCTGCTCCAGCGTCTCGTCGCCGAAGAGCGCCTGCGGCTCGCGGATGTCGATGACCGTGCCGGCGAGCGCTGCCCAGCGCCCATCGGTCAGCCCGTCACCCCGGGCGTCCTGCGCGGGCGCCAGCAGGGGTACGCCGGCGGCGCCCGCGATCGGCTGCATCGTCTCGGCGACGGTGAGCGTCTGCAGGGCGTTGGTCGGCTGCGGCCGCTCGATGTCGACGCCGCGGCGCAGCAGCTTGGTGGTGTAGATGCTCCCGTAGGAGACCTGCTTGGAGACAGCCGCGGCGATCCCCGAGGCGAGCATGATCGGCAGGGTGAGGCCGAAGTTGCCGGTCATCTCCACCATGCTGGCGATGGCGGTGAGGGGAGCCTGGGCCGCGCCGGCGAACACGCCGCCCATCGCGACGACGGCGTACAGCGCCGGTGGTCCGATCACCGGGCCGAAGATGTTGTGCGCGACGGTGCCGAACGCCATTCCCGCCATCGCGCCGATGAACAGCGACGGCGCGAACACGCCGCCCGAGCCGCCGATGGACAGCGTGAGGCTGGTCGCGACGACCTTGCCGACCAGGAACAGGAGGATGAGGCCGAGGACGACGTGGCCGGCGATCACCGAGTTCATCACCGGGTAGCCGACGCCATACATCTGCGGGAGCGCAAGCAGCAGCAGGCCGAGCACGATGCCGCCAACGGCGGGCCGGGCCCACTCCGGGCGCCCCTGCCACAGCTCGTCGACCTTGTCCTCCATGCCGTACAGGAACGTCTTGAACCCGACGCCGATCAACCCGGCGACGATCGCGAGCAGCGCGACGAGCAGATAGCTGCCGTCGTTGGTGATCGCCAGATCGTGCGGGATCGAGGCGAAGAAGGGGCCCGAGCCGAAGAACGCCCGGCTGATGATGTCGCCGGTCACCGCGGCGAGGCTGGTCGTGACCAGCGCATCGAGCGAGAACTCGCGCAGGACGAGTTCGAACCCGAAGAACAGCCCAGTGATCGGCGCGTTGAACGTCGCAGCGATACCGCCGGCGGCGCCGCAGGCGACGATGATGCGCAGCCGGTTCTCGGACATCCGCACGACCTGGCCCAGCGTCGACGCGAACGCCGCTCCGATCTGGACGATCGGGCCTTCCCGGCCGACGGAGCCGCCGGTGCCGATCGTGATCGCGGACGCCAGCGCCTTGACGATCGTCACCGGGGGGCGAATCCGCCCGCCGTTCTCGGCCACCGCGAGCATCACCTCCGGCACGCCGTGACCGCGCGCCTCGGGGGCGAAACGCCGGATCAACGGTCCATAGATGAGGCCGCCGATCACCGGGACGATCAGGACGAACCAGATACCGAGCCAGGCGAGGTGCAGGCTGGGGGCGTGCCCCTGCTGGCCGAACTGCATGTGACCGGTGACCAGCCACGTGACGAAGTAGATCAGCTCCCGGAACCCCGCGGCACCGAACCCGGCCCCGGCGCCGACGATGAGGGCCATGACCACCAGCCCCAGCCGATTGGAGCCCAGCCAGGCCGCGACCGCCCCGGTGACGCGCGGTCGCGAGCGATCAGGTTCCGACGAGACGGTCGTATCACTCATCACCGAGGTGCCATCCCAACGACCAATCCTGTTCGGGCACCTCGCCGGCGGCCGCCGAGAACGTCTGCAACGCCTCGATGACGAGCGACCGGTGCGACGCGGGCATCCGCCGGACGATGCCGGAGATCTCCGCCCGGCGACGCCGGCTGACCTCGGCGACCAGCTCGGCCCCCGTGACCGTGAGGGAGATCCGCACCCCGCGACGATCCTCGCTCATCCGACGCCGCGTCACCAGACGCTTGCGCACCAGCCGATCGCACATCCGCGTCGCCGTCGACCGGTCCACCGTCAACGCCGCGGCCAGATCGGCCACCCGCCGCGGACCATGAGACGCCAGCTCGATCAGCACCCGGTACTGGGACAGGGTCACATCCTCGGCCACCATCGCCAGCGACCGCGCCGCGACCGCCACCAGCGCGCGGCTCGCCGCCAGGACCGCATCGACCACCTTGTCGCTGCCCTGCGGCGGGCGGTCGGTTGTCTGTCGTGCGGGGGCGGCCATTACATGCATCATGCCATAGTTGCACTGAGCAACGATCTCTTCGCATCGAAATGGTCAGTGCGGAGACAGTCGCACCAGCGCTTCACCGGCGCGCTCGCGCTCCCGCGGGGACGGCAGACGCTCGACCGATGTGGACGTTCTTGTGCCGGTGGTGGCGATCTGCCAGCATCAAGAGGCTTTGGCCCTCTTCGGGAAACGACCCGCACCGCAGAGCGACGAGGAGCGTCGGGCGGCGGAAGTCGATCTCGAGCGCATCCGCGATGGCGGGATCCCACTCGGGGCCGAACAGCGCCTGAAGGGTGTTGCCGCGTCGAGCTCGCCGGTGTTCAGCAGCGATCTGAGCGCCAAGGAGTACGCCGTGGCGCAGGCCTCCGGTCTGACGCCGATCGCGCAGATCATGGGTTCCTCGGTGGTTCAGCACGGTTGGCAGAACTACGGCTGGTCCGGTTACGGAGACGGGGTGCGCGAGATGCCGTCCTTCGCGGCGCCGTGGAATCTGTCGCGCCAGCGCTCGTTTGATCGCCTGCGTCAGGAGGCACAGTTCGCCGGCGCCGACGCCGTCATTGGCGTCGAGATGACCGCAAAGGGCTTTCTCGGGGAGCCGGGCAACGTCGAATACGCCGTCTTCGGCACCGCGGTCCGCGATTCGGCCGTTGGACGCAGCGGTCGATCCGGGCCGCGGATGTGCGCGCTGTCCGGCCAGGACGTCTACAAGCTGCGGCGCATCGGAGCCGAGACGTTGGCGGTGATCGGCCACACCTCCGTGGTGTGCGTGGCTCTCAGCCCGATGGCCAACCAGATGATGCGCTCCTGGTGGGGTAACCAGGAACTGGTCGAGGTCAGCGAAGCCGTCTATGCAGCCCGCGGGCTCGCCATGGATGAGGTGCGTCGCCAGGCCAGTCAAGCCGGCGCGAATGAGATGGTGATCTCAACCCTGCGGCACGTGATCGATCACCACGAATACGACCGGGGTGGCTTCACACAGCATTTCTTCATTGTCTCGATGCACGTGTTGGGTACTGCGATCGCGCTCGGGGCGCACGAATCACAGCCGGCCGACCTGGGCGTGCCGATGATGTCGATCAACCTCGGCGTCTGACTCCGCCAAAACTCGAGGAGAGCACCCGATGTCGACATACGATCCCACGAGTACCGAGGGCCTCGCCGAGCACGCCAGCGAGCGTCTG
>DATCFW010000209.1:0-3113 GCA_036509295.1 Solirubrobacteraceae bacterium
GGAGATCGCCGGGAACCCGTCGGTGAGCCGCGTGGCCCTCACCTGCCTCGGTGGCTACCTGTCGGCGGGCGGTGCCGGGGCGGTCAACCACTACTGGGATCGCGACATCGACGCCCGCATGCGCCGGACCGCCAACCGCCCGGTCCCCTCGGGCCGGGTCAGCCCGGCGACGGCGGTCTGCTTCGGGATCGGCCTTCAGGTGCTCTCCTTCGTGCTGCTGTCACTCACCGTCAACGTGCTCGCGGCGTCGCTGGCGCTGGGCGGGTTCGTCGGTTACGTCGGGGTCTACACGATGTGGCTCAAGCGACGGACCCCCCACAACATCGTGATCGGCGGCGCCGCCGGCGCGATGCCGCCCCTGGTTGCGTGGGCGGCGACGCGCGGATCGATCGGCTGGACCGCCATCTATCTGTTCGCGATCGTCTTTTACTGGACGCCGGCGCACTTCTGGGCGCTGAGCCTGCTGATGAAAGACGAGTACGCCGAGGTCGGGGTGCCGATGCTGCCAGTGGTCCGCGGCGAGCAGGAGACCCGGCGCCAGATCCTCCTCTACTCGATGCTGCTGTACGCGGTCAGCCAGCTGCCGTTCTGCGTCGGCGTGTTCGGCGGCTTCTACCTCGCGGCGTCGATGCTGCTCGGCCTGGCGTTCATCGCCGGCGCCGTCCTGCTGTACCGCCGCGCCGATCGCAAGACGGCGCTGCGGCTGTATCTGTTCTCGATGCTGTACCTGGCACTGCTGTTCGCCGCCATGGTGCTCGACGTCAAGCTGTAGGCTCGCCGCCAACCGATTACTCTGTAGGAGCCTCATGGATCGCAAGCTCGCCCGCAAGAACCTCAAAGCCGGCCTCCTGGCCGCCGTGGCCTGCCTGTTCATGTTCGGCATGACGTTCGTCGCCGCCGCGATCTACGTTCACCCGTGAGCGACGCCGAGCACGACACGCCGCCGGTCGGCGAGGAGATCCACCTCCCCGGCCCAACGGCCCTGCCCCTGGTGGTCGCCGCCGCGATCACGCTGATCGTCATCGGCACGACGATCAACTGGCTGCTTTCGATCATCGGCCTGATCGTGTTCGTCGTTGCCACCACGATGTGGGTCCGCGACACGCGCCGCGACATCTCCGAGCTGCCCGCAGAGCACTAACGCCGAAGCGCCTCAGGCACGTCGCAGGCGGCGCCCTCGCCGCACCACACCCTGACGATGTCGCGCATCGACAGGACGCCCACGAGCTCGGAGCCGTCGACGACCACGAGGTGGCGGAAGCCGCCACGGATCATCGCCGCCGCAGCGTGCTCGAGCGACCAATCGGTCGCCGCGAACGTCAGGTTCGCCGTGAGGTGAGCGGCGACCCGCTCATCGTCCGGATCGCGACCCTGCGCGACGGTCCGCAGGATGTCGCGCTCGGTGATCACCCCGGGCCCCGGCGCGTCCGGATCGAGCACCACGGCCGCGCCGACCTGGCGCTGCCACATCGCCGCCGCCGCCTCCCGCAACGAGTGATCGGGGCCGACCGTGACGACCACTTCGGACATCCCCTCTGAAACGAGCATGTTGCCTCCGACATGAGCTTGCAACGTTTGTCTCAATCATAGGCGAACGTGAAAGGTCGGATAGATGACCGTCCCAGGGACGGCCGCTCTCACGGCGTCGTTCGTCGGTGAGAAGCCATAGGATGCCGGGGTGGAGATGCGAGGTACCGGTACACGTGCGTAACCGTCCGCTGGTGCAGATGCTGGTCATCGGCGTGGTCGGAGTCGCGATCGTCATTCCGATCGCACTGTCGATTCCGTGGTTTCCGACGGACGCCTCGGTCCAGGCGTCGCACTTCAGGACGCTCTACGACGTCCTGCTGATCGTGACGATCCCGATCTTCGTGCTGGTCGAGACCGTCATCGGATACTCGATCTGGAAGTTCCGGATGAAGCCGGGCGAGGAGGAGAAGGACGGCCCGCCGATCCATGGCAACACCCGCCTCGAGGTGGTCTGGACGGCTCTGCCGGCGGTCCTCATCGTGGCCCTGTGCGGCTATGCCTACTCCGTCCTGCGCTCCAACGAGATGACCCATCCCGGCGCGATGGTGGTCAACGTCACCGAGCGCCAGTTCGCCTTCGAGTTCTCCTATCCGCAGTCGCCCGGCAAGCAGATCGTCAGCTCCGAGCTCTACCTGCCCAACAACAAGCCGGTCGTGTTCAGGCTGCGCTCGCTCGACGTGATCCACAGCTTCTTCGTGCCCGAGTTCTCCGAGAAGCTCGACGCGGTCCCGGGGATCACGACCACGGTGCGGGTGACGCCCACCCGGATCGGCACCTACCCGGCCGAGTGCACCGAGCTGTGCGGCGCCGGCCACTCGCTGATGCGCGCCACCGTGAACGTCGTCTCCCCCACCGCCTTCAAGACGTGGATCGGCTCCCAGAAGCCCAACGGGACGCCGCCGATCGGCAATCCGCCCAAGAACGCGGTCCAGCCCGGCGTCCCCGGCGACGCGACACCGGCGCCCAACCCGAAACCCCACCACCTGTGAACACGCAGCCTGACAGCAACTTGAAGGAGGAGAGCTGATGGCCATCCCGGCAAAGCTCCGCGCGCCCGGCTGGTATCGGGCGGCTCTGTACGACGTCCTCGGTCTCGCCTTCGCATTCGGTATCACCATGCTGATCCGATGGCTGATGCACCAGCACCCGGTCATCGACGGGCAGGCGGTCACCATCGTCGCCCTGATCTCAGTGCCGCTGTTCTTCCTCGTCGGGCTGGGGACGGCTGACTACTGGTTCTACTGGGCTGCCGGGCGACCGACCCGGCCTGAGGACCACTCCCAGCACGGCGCCTACACCTGGCGCGATTACTTGCGGCCGAACACCGACCACAAGGTCATCGGGATCCAGTACGTCGTCCATTCGTTCTTCTTCCTGCTGGTCGGCGGCCTGCTGGCGATGCTCATCCGCGCGCAGCTGGCCAAGCCGGGCATGCAGTTCCTCACGCCCGAGCAGTTCAACGGCGTGTTCTCGGTCCACGCCACCGTCCTCATCTTCCTGTTCGTGATCCCGGTGTTCGCCGGCCTGGCGAACTTCGTGCTGCCGTTGATGATCGGCGCCCCGGACATGGCCTTCCCCCGGCT
>DATCFW010000210.1:0-17206 GCA_036509295.1 Solirubrobacteraceae bacterium
CTGAGCGTCGACGGAGTGATGCCGAGCCGGTCCGCCGCCCGCCCGAAGTGGAGCTCCTCCACGAGCACACCGACGGAGCGGAGCTCACGCAGCTCGATCACCGCCGGCCACGGTACATCATTGCGCGAGACGCAACGCAACCTGCCGCGCCGCACCCTTGATCGCCGCCCACCATCCGGGTTACGGTGAGCCCGTTCCCAAGGAGGCAGCAGATGACCAGCATCGCCATCGTCGGATCCGGCGTCTCGGGCCTGCATCTCGGCCTGTTCCTGCAGCAGCACGACGTCCCGGTCACGATCTACACCGACAAGACCGGGTCGGAGATCGCCGACGGGCGGTTGCTCAACACCGTCGCCCATCACCACCACACGCTCGAGCGCGAGCGAGCCCTCGGCGTCCATCACTGGGACGCCGCCGAGTACGGCTACGTCTGCCACCAGCACTGCGTCGTCGGGCCGCCGGAGCCGCTGCGCTTTCGTGGGGACTTCACGCATCCGTCCTCGACCATCGACTACCGGCTCTACCTGCCGCGCCTGCTCGCGGACTACGAGGAGCGCGGGGGACGGGTGGTGATCGACCCGATCGACGCCGAGGGGGTCGAACGCATCGGTGCCGCCCACGATCTCGTCGTGGTCGCCGCCGGCCGCGGCGCCGGGACGATGTTCGCGCCGCTGCCCGACAAGAGTCCCTACGACAAGCCCCAGCGCCGACTGTCCGCCGGCATCTATCACGGTGTGCGATACAGCGAGCCCAAGGGCGTCGGCGTGCACATGTCACTCGGGCACGGCGAGCTGCTCGAGCTGCCGATCACCTCGCGCGAGGGCTTTGCCACCGCCCTGCTGTTCGAGAACATCCCCGGCGGAGACCTCGAGCTGCTCGCCGACATCAGCTACGCGGACGACCCGGCGCGCTACGACGAGGTCGTGCTGCAGAAGCTCGCGCAGCACTACCCGATGTGCTTCGAGCGCGTCGATCGCGACCGCTTCGGGCTCCAGGCGCCGCGCGACCTGCTGCAGGGGGCGCTCACCCCGGTGGTCCGCCAGGACCACATCCGCCTGGACAGCGGCACGTTCGCGCTGGCGATGGGCGACGCGCACTGCGTCGTTGACCCGGTCAACGGCCAGGGAGCCAACTCGGCGTCGTACTCGGCGTTCGTGATCGGCCAGGCGATCCTCGACGATCTCGCGCTCGACGAGCAGTTCTGCCGGCGCGTGGCCCGCGAGCGCCAGGCGTTCGTCCACGGCGTGTCGGACTGGACGAACATGACCCTCAACCCCGAGCCGCACATGGTCGGGCTGCTGATGGCGATGGCGGAGAACAAATCGCTGTGCGACGCCTTCACCAACAATTTCAACCGCCCCGACCGCCAGTGGGATAGCGTGGCCACTCCGGAGCGCACTGCCGCGTTCATCGCCCGACATATGGCCGACCAGGCCGCGGTGGCCGTCTGAACGGAGAGTCGCCGCCCCCCGTCGTCAGGAGGACCCATGCACAAGCTCGTCGTTCTGTACCCGCCGCCGCCCGATCCGGAGGCGTTCCGGACCTACTACACCGAGACCCATCTGCCCCTGGCGGCCAAGCTCCCGAACCTGCGCGCCTACCGGTACTCGTTCAACGTCGCGGCGCCGGCCGGGGACAGCCCGTACTTCTGCATCTTCGAGGCCGACTATGACGATGCCGCGGCGATGGGCGAATCGATGGGCTCCGAGCAGGGCCAGGCGGTCGGCGCCGACGTGCCCAACTACGCGCCTCCGGGCGTGGTCATGATCCACTACGAGGTGACCGAGGGCGCCTGACGACGCTCCGCCCCGCGCGCCCCGCGTCGCGCCGCCGGGTCGTCATACCCAGTCGCTAGGATCGCGGCCATGGCCGCCGCCCTCTCCGACCTTCCACTGCTGGCCTCGGGCAAGGTCCGCGAGATCTATGAACGGTCGTCTCACGAGCTGCTGATCGTCGCGTCGGACCGCATCTCCACCTACGACGTCGTCCATCCCACGCCCATCCCCGACAAGGGCAGCGTGCTCACGGGCGTGTCGAGCTTCTGGTTCGAGCGCACGACGGACATCGTCCCCAACCACGTCATCTCGGTCACCGACGGCGTGCCCGACGAGGTCCGCGGGCGCGGCATGGTGGTGCGCAAGCTGACGATGCTCAGCGTCGAATGCGTCGTGCGCGGCTACATCACGGGCTCGGGGTGGAAGGACTACCTGGCGACCGGCACGGTCTCGGGCCACACGCTGCCCGAAGGGCTGCAGGAGTCTGACCGTCTCCCGCAGCCGCTGTTCACCCCGTCGACCAAGGCCGAGGTCGGCCACGACGAGGCGATCGACTTCGAGGGCGCGGTGGCGCTGATCGGCGATCGTGGGCTGACGGAGCGCGCCCGCGACGTCTCGATCGCGCTGTACGAGTTCGCCGCCGAGCGCGCCCGCGCCAACGGGATCATCCTCGCCGACACGAAGTTCGAGCTCGGGCTCGATGCCGACGGGACGCTGACGATCGGCGATGAGATGTGTACGCCCGACTCGTCGCGGTTCTGGCCGGCGGACGAGTACGAGCCCGGTCGCGGCCAGCCGAGCTTTGACAAGCAGTTCGTTCGCGACTGGGCGTCCAGCACCGGTTGGGATCGCACTCCGCCGGCCCCGCCGATCCCCGACGATGTCGTCTCGCGCACGCGTGAGAAGTACGTCGAGGCCTACGAGCGGATCACCGGCGAGCCGTTCGCCGCCTGGCTGACGCGCACGAGAGCCTGAGCCTTCATGATGCGCGCGCGTGTTCTGGTCAAACCGAAGGCCGGCATCCTCGACCCCCAGGGCCAGGCCGTGGAGCGCGCGCTGCCGGCGCTCGGCTTCACCGGCGTGCGCAACGTTCATGTCGGCCGTCTGATCGAGCTCGACGTCGAGGACCCGGGCCGGCTGCCCGAGATGTGCCAGCGGCTGTTGACCAACCCGCTGATCGAGGACTACGAGATCCTGGAGACGGAGTCGGTTCGATGAGGTTCGATGAGGATCGCGCCCGCCCTGCGGCACCGTTCGTCCCTCGCCGGGGGGTGGTTGGGGGGTTTCCCCCCAACTGGGGGGTGTCCCCCCAGGATCCAGCAGGGGGTTGTTGGGGGGTGTCCCCCCAGGATCCAGCGGGGGGTTGTTGGGGGGTGTCCCCCCAACTGTGAAGTTTGGCGTCATCCGGTTCCCCGGCTCGTGCGACGAGGTCGACGCCCAGCTGGCCTGCCAACGCGTCGGTGAGGCGGTGATCCTGTGGCACGGTGACCGGGATCTCCAGGGCGTGGACGCCGTCGTCGTCCCCGGCGGTTTTTCGTATGGCGACTACCTGCGCGTCGGCGCGATCGCCCGCTTCGCGCCGGTGATGGAGGAGGTGGCGCGGTTCGCCCGAGCCGGCGGGATCGTGCTCGGCATCTGCAACGGGTTCCAGGTCCTGTGCGAGGCGGGGCTGCTGCCGGGGGCGCTGCTGCCCAACACCTCGCTGAAGTTCATCTTCCGCCAGGTGCAGCTCGAGGTCGTCTCGGCGGCGTCGCCGTTCACCGGCGCGTGCGCCGCTGGCGATCGCCTGTCGATCCCGGTCAAGCACACGACGGGCCGCTTCTACGCGCCCGCCGATCAGCTCGACGCGCTGGAAGCCAACGACCAGGTGCTGCTGCGCTACGCCGCCGGCCACAACCCCAACGGGTCGCTGCGCGACATCGCCGGCGTCTGCAACGAGGCCCGCAACGTGTTCGGACTCATGCCCCACCCCGAGCACGCCGTCGATCCGTTCACCGGTCCGACCGGCGGCCTGCCGATCTTCGAGTCGATCCGCGCTCACGTGGCCGAGCACGCGCTGGTCTGAGTGAGCGCCGGCGACGTGGCCCACGCAACCCCTGCCCAGGCCACGGCCAGGCACCGGGAGCTTGGGCTCACCGACTCCGAGTACCGGCTCATCGTTGACGGCCTGCGCCGCGAGCCGTCCGACACCGAGCTGGCGATGCTGTCGCTCATGTGGTCTGAGCACTGTGCCTACAAGCACTCCAAGAAGCTGCTGCGCCGGCTGCCCACCGAAGGACGTCACGTTCTCATGGGGCCCGGCGAGAACGCCGGGGTGGTTGACGTCGGTGGCGGTCTCGGCGTCGCGTTCAAGGTCGAGTCCCACAACCATCCGAGCGCGGTGGAGCCGTTTCAGGGTGCCGCCACCGGCGTCGGCGGGATCCTGCGCGACGTGTTCGCCGTCGGGGCGCGGCCGATCGCTGTGCTCGACTCGCTGCGCTTTGGGGAAATTGCCGAGTCCGAGCGGTCCCGCTATCTGCTCGATCGGGCCGTGGCGGGGATCGGGCACTACGGTAACTCGATCGGCGTGCCGACGGTGGGTGGCGAGATCTACTTCGAGTCCAGCTACGAGCAGAACTGCTTGGTCAACGCGATGTGCTTAGGGTTGGCGCCCCATGAGCGGCTGATCCGGGCGGCCGCCGCCGGGCCCGGTAACGTGCTCGTCCTGTTCGGGGCCCTGACCGGCCGCGACGGCATCGGTGGTGCTTCGGTGCTGGCCTCGGCCGAGCTCGGCGACGGGGACGAGGCCAAGCGGCCGTCGGTTCAGATCGGTGATCCGTTCGCTGAAAAGAAGTTGCTCGAGTGTTGCCTGGAGCTGCTCGACTCTGATCTGCTCGTGTCCCTGCAGGACCTCGGCGCCGCCGGGCTCACCTCCTCGGCGTCGGAGATGGCCGCCAAGGGGGGTGTCGGCCTGGATATCGACTGCTCCCGGGTGCCGCTGCGCGAAGCCGGCCTGGAGCCGTTTGAGATCATGGTGTCCGAGTCCCAGGAGCGGATGCTGTGCGTCGTCGAGCCCGATCGCGTCGACGCGGTGATCGCGGTGTGCGAGCGGTGGGAGACGCTGGCCACGCCGATCGGGACGGTCAACGACTCCGGGCGCCTGCGCGTCCTGTCCGGCGGCGAGGTGGCAGCCGACCTGCCGGTGGGGATCCTCGTCGACGACTGCCCGCTGTATGACCTCCAGCCCGCCGAGCCCGGCCCCACCGACGCCGCGCTCTACCCGCCTCCCACGGCGGTCCTGCGCGGTGGCGAATCGCCCGCCGAGACCCTGGTCGCGCTCCTGGGGTCGGCCAATATCGCGTCGCGCCGGCCGGTGTTCGAGCAGTACGACCCGGTCGTCCAGTCGCGCACGGTGCGCCGGCCCGACGATGCCGACGCCGCCGTGCTGTCCCTGGGACCGGACCCCACCCTTCCGGCGATCGCGGTGTCGATTGACGGCAACGGCCGCCGCGTCGCCTGCGATCCGCGGCGCGGGGCCGCCGAGGCGGTCTACGAGTGCGCTGCCAACCTCGCCTGTGTCGGCGCCGCCCCGCTCGGTCTCACCAACTGCCTGAACTTCGGCAACCCCGAGAAGCCCCACGTCGCCTGGCAGCTGGTGGAGGCGGTGGAGGGGATCGCGACCGCCTGCCGCGAACTCGACGTGCCGGTCGTCGGCGGAAACGTGTCGCTGTACAACGAAGCGCCGACGGGGCCGATCTTCCCGACCCCGGTGATCGGCATGGTCGGCCGGCTGCCGGATCCCACGCGCGCCGGGCGCCTGGCGTTCGAGACCGACGGCGATGCGATCGCGATCATCGGCGGATTCGCTCCCGCCCGCGCCGGCTCAGAGCTGGCCAAGCTCTGCGGCGAGGCGATCGCCGGGCCGCTGCCGGCCCTGGACGGGGCCGCCGCCCGCGAGGCGCACGCGACGGTCCGTGCGCTCGTGAACTCCGGCGCGCTGCGCAGCGCCCATGACATCGCTGAGGGTGGCGTCGCCGTGGCGCTGGCCGAGTGCTGCATCGCCGGCGGCGTGGGGGCCACCGTCGAGCTGCCGGCCGGGGTCGATCTGTTCGCCGAGGCGCCCGGGCGCGCGTTCATCGTCTCGGGGCCCGAGGCTGCGCTCACCGGGCAGACGGTCATCGGCCGGGTCGGCGGTGAGGCGCTGGCGATCGGGTCAGAGCTCCGCGTCGCGATCGCCGAGCTCGAGGCGGCCCGCAGCGGCGGCCTGGCGCCGTTCGTCTAGTCGTCAGCCGGGAGAACCAGCCGGACGTCGGCCGGTCAACCGGCCGGAGGTTCCGGGATTCGCGGGGGCGCGCCATGGACCGCTGCTAGCCTTGCAATCCCTTCCGCCGAGGCCTGCGCCATGCTAGGCCCGACCCACATGGACTCTGTGAACGACCACCGCGAAGGTCCGCGTGATGAATGCGGCGTCTTCGGGATCTACGCCCCGGATCACGACGTCGCCCGCCTGACGTACTTCGCCCTGTTCGCGCTGCAGCATCGCGGTCAGGAATCGGCCGGGATCGCCACCGCCACGCACCGCGGGAACATCATCGCCATCCGCGATCAGGGGCTCGTCTCCCAGGTGTTCGACGAGCACACGCTCCGCTCGCTCGTCGGGGACATGGCGATCGGCCACGTGCGCTACTCCACCACCGGCTCGTCGGACTGGGAGAACGCCCAGCCGATCGTCCGTGACGACCAGCGGATGCTGGCGCTCGCCCACAACGGCAACCTCATCAACGCCGTGGAGCTCCACACCGAGCTGCGCGGCCGGGATGTGCCGTTCCGGTCCACCTCGGACTCCGAGATCATCGCCGCGCTGCTGTCGATGCACCCGGCCGAGCGGATCGCGGATGCCGTCGCCGACGTGCTGCCCCGCCTGCGCGGCGCCTTCTCGACGGTGGCCATGACCGACGATGCGGTCGTCGCCTTCCGTGATCCCCAGGGGCTGCGGCCGCTGTCGCTCGGCCGGATCGACAGTGCCGATGGCGGGCCGCCGGCGTGGTGCGTCGCCAGCGAATCGTGCGCGTTCGATCTGATCGGCGCCAAGCTCATCCGTGACGTGCAACCCGGCGAGGTCGTCACGCTCACCGCCGACGGGGTCACCTCGCGCCAGGTCACGCACGGCGAGCGCAAGGCGTTCTGCGTGTTCGAGTACATCTACTTCGCCCGCCCCGACTCGCGGATGGCGGGGACGGTGCTCCAGGTCGCCCGCGCCCGGATGGGGGAGATCCTGTGGCGCGAGGCGCCCGTCGACGCCGATGTCGTCATCCCGGTGCCGGACTCCGGCAACGCCGCGGCCCGCGGACTGGCCCGCGCCGCCGGGCTGCCCCAGGACGACGGGTTCATCAAGAATCGCTATGTCGCCCGTACCTTCATCCAGCCCGGACAGGAGCTGCGCCGCCAGGGTCTGCGGTTGAAATTCAACCCGCTGCGCGAGGTGGTGGAGGGCCAGCGCCTGGTCGTCGTCGACGACTCGATCGTGCGCGGCAACACCACGCGCCAGATCGTCCAGATGCTGCGCGACTGCGGTGCCGCCGAGGTCCATCTGCGGATCTCCGCTCCTCCGATCAAGCATCCCTGCCACTACGGGATCGACATGTCCACGCGCGAGGAGATGATCGCGCACGACAGGTCGGTGCAGGAGGTCTGCGCCGAGCTCGGCGCAGACTCGCTGCACTACCTGTCGCTGGAGGGCGTGTACGAGGCCGTGGGGGCCCGGCGCGAGGATCACTGCGACGCGTGCTTCAGCGGTGACTACCCGTTGGCCGGGACCGAGGACGCGAACGGTAAGTTCGCCCTCGAGCACGAGCTGCCGCTCGTGCGGGCTTAGCCCGGATCAACCGATCCTGGGGTCGTCCCGCCGCCGGATGGCCGTCGCCATCCGCCATCGGCGTCGCCCATAGGGATCACCCTTATGGTGCTCCGCCGACGGCGCCTTGCTCGGCCTCCGACGCCGAGTCTCCGCCCGGTATCAATGGATCCAGACTTAGCCCCTCGCATCGCTACGGAAGGTCGGACAGGAGCGCGAGCAGCGACTCGCCGTGCTTGGCCACGAACGCCGGGCCGATGCCCTTGATGGTGAGCAGACCCGCCGCATCGCCGGGGTGTTGGCGCAGCAACTCCTCGAGGACCGCGTTGGCGGCCACGGTGTAGGCCGGCTTGCCGTCGGCCCGCTCGGTCCGCCAGGACTTGAGCGCCTGGAATGCGGCGGCGTCCACCGGCGGGCCGGAGGGGACGGCCGGCGTGGCCCCGCGACGTTTCGCCGGCGCGCGGTCGGCGACGACGAGCCAGTCGAGCGGGTCGCAGAGATCACAGCAGCGGCCGGTGGCCGCCGGCGCGGTCGGATCGCCGAAGTGATCGAGCAGCTGCTGGCGCCGGCAGACCTCCTCGCTCGTGGCGAACGCCTTGAGTGCCTGGTAGGCGTCCCATCGCCGGCCGGTCGCCTCCCGGCAGACGCGCTGGGCGCGTCCGGAGTCCAGCTCGCCCCACAGGCTCACAGCGACGGTGCCGCCCGGGCCCGGGGCGAGACTGACCGCGCCGCATCGCTCGGCCACCGCAAGCGCGATGCGGTCCCGGTCCTCCTGGGCGCGCGCGTCGATGGATGCGACGCCGTCCTGCGCGACCGCGCGGAGCCGGCGCAATGTCCGTTCGACGTCGAGCGGCCCCAGTTCGGCGTTGCGGATGAACTGGACGAGGCGGCCCAGATCGCCGCGCATGGCCAGCATCACCGCGCGCGCGGGCCGGCCGTCGCGTCCGGCGCGGCCGGCCTCCTGGTAGTAGGCCTCGACGCTGACCGGCATCGCCCAGTGCCAGACGCTGCGAACCCCGAACGGGAAGTCGACGCCCATCCCGAACGCGTTGGTGGCGACGATCACATCGGCCTGCGCCGTGGTGAACGCCGCCTGGGCGCCGGACCGCTGCTCGGCTGACAGCCCGGCGTGATAGCCGACCGCGGCCAGGCCGTCGGCGCGCAGCTCGCCGGTGAGCTGCTCGGTGTCCTTACGCGTGCCGCAGTAGACGATGGCCGGCCGGTTGGCGGGATCGCGCAACCCTGAGAGCAGGGTCGCCCGCTTGCGGGCGACGGCGCCGTCGCCCGAGAACGCGACCGTGTCAAAGCTGATGTTGGGCCGGTCGAAGCCGCGGCGGACGAGCACTGGGTCCTCCATGCCGAGCCGCTCGACGATCTCCTGGGCGACCTTGGGGGTCGCCGTCGCGGTGGCGGCCATCACCGGCGGGCGGCCGAGCTCATCGATGATCGGACGGAGACGCAGGTAGTCGGGCCGGAAGTCGTGACCCCATTCCGACACGCAGTGGGCCTCGTCCACCACGAATAGACCGATCCGCCGCTGGGAGAGTGCCCGGCGAAACGCCCCGCTGGCGAACCGCTCGGGCGCGCAGAACACGATCTGGGCATCGGCGGCCACCGACCCGAGCGCCGCGCGGTTGGTCTCCGCGCCGAGGGTCGAGGCGAGCATCGTCGAGCGCACCCCGAGGTCGGCGAGCCGCTGATGCTGATCGGCGATCAGGGCGATCAGCGGTGACACGACGACCGTCAGGGCGTCGGAGGCGATCGCCGGCAGCTGATAGCAGAGCGACTTACCGGCGCCGGTGGGCAGCGCGAGCAGGCAGGATCGTCCGTCAAGCGCCGCCTGCACGGCCTCCCGCTGGCCGGGGCGGAAGCTCTCCAGGCCGAAGCGGGCAAGCAGCTGCTCGGGAGTCGCCTCCGTCCGCATCCCGACCGCCCGGCGGCCGGCGTCGGCGAAGATCGCGCTGTCGAGTCGTCCCTGCCCGCCGGTGCCCTGAAAGCCGCCCGCGTGATGCTCGCGGCACTCGGCCAGCGAGGCGGCCACCCGCGCATCGGCGGCGACCCGAGCCCCCAGCTCCCGCGCGACCGGCCGCAGCACATCCTGCTGCTCGGCGCTCAGACCGCTCCACTGCGCCCGCAGCGCCGCGTCGGGATCGGGCGTCATCAGGGCCCGCAGGGGCTCGGCCCAGGCGCCGGACTCCGCCCGCGCGACCGCCTGCGCGAGCGGCGTGATGAGCACCCGGTCGCCGGCGTCCAGGTCACGGAACGCGGTGCGGGCGCGACCCAGCGCGGCCTCGCGATCAGTGAGCTCCGCGGCGTCGGCGAGAGCGGAGACGACGGTGATCACCACCTCACGGTACTGGGCGATGGGGACGGGACATCGAGTGTCGATCATCATCCAGGCTAAGCTCGCGGCGGCCTCACACACATCGTGCGGGGCGCACCGTATCGGCACGCTGCAAAGAGGATCGAGACCGCTGAGAGCCCACCACGTGACCATCTGCGGACCGGCGTCATGAACGTCGGCGTGCTGGCATCCGGCACCGGCACCAATCTGCAGGCGCTGATCGACCGGGCCCATGGCACGGACGGGATCCGACTCACCGCGGTGGCGTCCGACAAGCCGGGCGCGGCGGCGCTCGGGCGGGCGCGGCAGGCCGGGATCGACGCCGAGGCGTTCCCTCGGGACGGCTTCTCTGACCGTGACACACGGGACGCGGCGATCGCCGGCTGGCTGCGCGAGCGCCGGGTGGAGCTGGTCGTGCTCGCCGGCTACATGCAGCTGCTCAGCCGCGAGTTCCTCGCGGCCTTCCCGCAGCGCGTCATCAACGTCCATCCGGCGCTCCTGCCGGCGTTTCCCGGCCTCGGCGCGGTCGACCAGGCGATCGCCTACGGCGTCAAGGTGTTCGGTGTGACGGTCCACTTCGTCGATCACGGCGTGGACACGGGACCGGTCATCCTGCAACGGTCGGTCGAGCTTCCGGACGCGACGGACGCCGGCCAGGTGGTCGACCGTCTGCATCCGATCGAGCACGATCTCCTGGTCGAGGCAGTGACACTTGTCGCCCGGGGAGCGGTCAGCGTTGACTCCGTCAATCCCCGTCGTGTCGTCATCTCCCGATAGAGTCGGGCCGTATGGACGCGAGTGCACAGCCGATGAGCGTGCTGTCGGCGGCGTCTGAGTCTCCACCCGTACGCCGAGCCCTGCTGTCGGTCTCGGACAAGACCGGGATCGTCGAGTTCGCTCGCGGCCTCGCGGATCTCGGCGTCGAGATCATCTCCACCGGCGGAACCGCGCGCGAGCTGGAGGATGCCGGCATCTCGGTACGGTCGATCACCGATCTCACCGGCTTCCCGGAGATCATGGACGGTCGGGTCAAGACGCTGCACCCCAAGCTGTACGCCGGCCTGCTCGCGGTCCGAGACAACCCCGAGCATCTCCGGGCGGCCGATGAGCACGACGTCGAGTTCGTCGATCTCGTGTGCGTGAACCTGTATCCGTTCGAGCGCACCGCCGCCCGGCGCGGCGCCAGCGACGAGGAGGTCGTCGAGAACATCGACATCGGCGGCCCGGCGATGATCCGCGCCGCGGCGAAGAACAACGCCTACGCCGCGCCGATCGTCAGCCCCGTCGCCTACGACGCGATCCTCGCCGAGCTGCGCGAGTCGGACTGCCGGCTGTCGGCCGGCACCCGGGACAGCCTGGCCGCGGAGGCGTTCGCCTACACGGCGCGCTACGACACGGCGATCGCCCGCTGGTTTCAGGAGAAGCGCGAGGACTTCCCACCGCTGTTCGTGCGCGCCTTCGAGAAGGTGCTCGAACTGCCCTACGGGGAGAACCCCCACCAGCGCGCCGCCTACTACGAGCAGGTCGGCGCTCGCACCCACGTGCTGTCCATGGTCTCCCAGCTCGGCGGCAAGCCGATCTCCTTCAACAACCTGCTCGATCTCGACGCCGGGCGTCTGCTCCTCTCAGAGTTCCAGATCCCAGCGTGCGTGATCATCAAGCACAACAACCCGTGCGGAGTGGCGTGCGGATCGACGGCGCTCGAGGCCTACGTCAAGGCCTATGCCTGCGATCCCCAATCGGCGTTTGGCGGGATCGTCTTGCTCAACAAGGCCGTCGACGTGGAGCTGGCGCGGGCGCTGTCGGATCAGTTCGTGGAAGTGCTGTTCGCCCGCGGCTTCGACGACGCGGCGCTGTCGGTGCTCGCCGAGAAGCCGAACATGCGCATCCTCGATGACCGTGAACGCCGGACCCCGAACATGATCGAGCCGCACCTGCGCCAGGTCGTCGGCGGCCTGCTCGTCCAGGATCGCGACTTCGACCTCGAGGAGCGCTCGGATATGCAGGTGGTCACCGAACGCCGCCCGTCAGAGGCCGAGTGGCAGCAGCTCGCGTTCGCCTGGCGGGTCTGCAAGCACACGAAGTCAAACGGCATCGTGATCGCTCGGGAGCTGGAGACGATCGGTATCGGCGCCGGCCAGATGAGCCGCGTGGACGCGGTCCGCCTGGCGTTGGAGAAGGCCCGCGATGGCGTCAAGGGCGGAGTTATGGCCTCCGACGCCTACTTCCCGTTCGCCGACGGACCGGAGCTGGCGCTGGAGATGGGCGTCACCGCCATCATCCAGCCCGGCGGCTCGGTCCGGGACCATCTCACCGTCGAGGCCGTCGACAGGGCGGGCGCGGCGATGGTGTTCACCAGTCGCCGCCACTTCCTCCATTGACCGACCGCTTGCCCGGCGACCCGCCGTCTCCCTACGAGACGCAGTTCGGCTTCAGCCGCATCGTCCGGGCGGGTGACTTCGTCCTCATCGGCGGCACGACCTCGGTCGGCCCGGAGGGCTCGGTGATCGGCGAGACCCCTTACGAGCAGGCCATCGAGATCCTGCGCAAGATCCTCCATGAGCTCGACCGGGCGGGCGTCGGCGCGCCTGACGTGATCCAGACCCGCGTCTACGTCACCGACATCTCGCGCGCCGAAGAGGTCGGCCGCGCCCACGGCGACGTGTTCGCCGAGCACCGCCCGCTTATGACGATGGTGCAGGTCAGCGGCCTGATCGACCCGCGCATGCTGGTTGAGATCGAGACCGTCGCCTACGCTGGATAGATCGCGGGTCCGCGCCCGGAGTCACCTCCCAGCGCTCGCGGGATCACGGAGTGCGCGATCATGCGATCCTCGCCGCCGTAGCTCAGCTGGTAGAGCAGCGGACTTTTAATCCGAAGGTCCTGGGTTCGAGCCCCAGCGGCGGCACTGATAAGTTGCTGGAAAATAGCGATGCCCGGCGCGGGAGGTTGGCGGGCATGGTGCCGACCGGCGTCACGTTCGTCGATGCGGCGGCGGAGTGGCTACGGTTCATCGAGGAGGACCGCGAGCGCAAGCCGTCGACGTTGGTCGACTATCGCTCGGCTTTGAACGCGCATCTGTTGCCCGCGTACGGGGATCAGCCATTGGAGGCGATCACGCCCAAGGCGATCGAGACCTGGCGCCGGTCGCTGACCGGTCTGTCGAACCGGTCAACGAACAAGCTGCTGATTCAGATGCACGGCGTCTTTCGGCGGGCGCAGATCGTGTGGGGCCTTCCGGTCAATCCGCTCGCGCGCGTGGAGAAGCACCCGATGCGGGCCAGCGGCGACATTCAGGTCTTCTCACCCGAGGAGGTGTGGGCGCTCGTGCGAGCGGCCGCGTCCGAGCAGGGCGGAGCTGTGTTCCTGACTGCCGCGTTCACGGGGCTGAGGATGGGGGAGCTCTTGGCGCTGTGCTGGCGCGATGTCGATTTCGCCGGTGCGACGATTCGGGTCCGGGCGAGCTATGCGGGAAGTGCGCTGACGATCCCGAAGTCGGGCGAGGTGCGGGCGGTCCCGCTGGCGCCGGATGTGGCTTCGGCCCTCGCTCAGCTCGGCCGGCGCGAGCACTGGCTCGGTGAGGACGATCTGGTGTTCGCGGGGAGGCGGGTTCGTATCTAGGCCCTCCTCGCCGCTGTTGGATCGCGAACGGAGCACGACGGTCGGTGTCGCCTGGGGCCTACGGCGAGCGATGTGGACGCGTCGGGGGTGGGGTGCCACGCTGCGCTCGTGGGTGAGCGCCTGGATGATGACGCGCGGCTGGCAGTCCTTGCTGCGCACGACGAAGCCCGGCCAATCGAACGGGAGGTACCGGCCGTGGTTCACGGTCTACGATGCCCTGCGCGCCTGGCTGCCGCATTGGTGCGCTGACGACGTTTGGGCTATGGACGGGGCGGTGATCGGATGACGCTGGTGATGGGGATGGATCAGCATCGCGCTCAAATCTCGGGCGAATGGATCGACACGCTCACTGGCGAGGTGTCCCGCGCGCGGGTCGCGCCGCCGGACCGCCTCGGGGGTCCGAAAGTTCCCTGACCCGTTGATACCGCGCGTCCGCACGCTGTAATGCAGGGATGAAAAGCGCAAGGGCGGACGCCGGGTACTCAGCTGCCCGCGCTCCTGGATACACGCGAACGAGCAGGTGAGCCGCAGGCTCCGATCCGGACAGAAGCACAGGCGGGCCGCGCGCTTTTACGGAGAGCCGCATCTCGTCCAGCCGGCACAGTGGTCGCGGCTCTCCGCATCTGCGGCTACGCGCCGCGAAGTGGGCGGGTTGGTCGAGCCCGGCCGGCTGGCCGGGCTAGGATCCAAGACCGGATGGCAACCGGTCCGAGAGAGCCGAGGGCTGGGGCTCGAACACAGCGCGGCGCTGACGGGGTGAACGCGCGGGCGCGCAACGGCATGCGACGCCAGTTCGAGTATCCCGACGCTGAGCAGGTTGAACGGCTGTGGCGGTCCGTGGCTGGCGCGCCGTTTCCCCGTCGGGTGTGAGCAGGTGGCCGCGGGCGCGAGTGCGTGGGGTGTGAACAAGACGTTGAGCTTGGCGGCTTTGCGCGATCTGCGGGCTGCGCGGCGTCGCCGCTACGCCGCGAACGTGGACTTGTTGGAGGTCCTTTACCGCTTGTATCTGGCGGTGCTTTTCGGTGGTTGGGGACTGGCGCTGATCTCGGGCGCGTTGGCGGACGCGAGGGTCGACCGTCACACAGTCGAGGAGATCCATCGCCATGGCCCCGCCGCGCTCGGGATGCTGGTCGCGATCGCTGCGGCGGCTGGGTTGCGGTCAGGCGGTAGGGGCGGTCCGTTGGTGCTCGAGGCAGCCGATGTCCAGCATGTGCTCCTGTCACCCGTCGATCGCGGGGCGGCGTTGCGTGGGTTGGCCGTCCGTCGGCTGCGTACTGCGGCATTCGTCGGCGTGGTGGCAGGGCTGATCGCGGGGAACTTCGCGTTTCGGCGCCTGCCGGGCCGGCCGGCAGAGTGGCTTTTGTGCGGGGCTGTGTTCGGGGCGACGGTCGCGGTGTGGGGGTTGGCCGGCGCGATGATCGCCTCTGGTCGACGTATGCACCGAGCGGTGGTCTTGCTGCTTGCCGCGCTGATCGTCGGCTGGTCGGTGGCGGATCTGGTCGGCGAGCGGACGACCTCGCCGGCGACCATGCTCGGGCAGCTTGTGGTTTGGCCGCTGCATCGCGGCAGTGATTCGTTCGCTTTGCCCGCCGCGGGCCTGGCCGCCTGTGCCGTGTTTGCGTTGTTCGGGCTCACCGGGCTTGCTGGTACTTCGCTGGAGGCTGCGCGACGGCGCGCGGGGTTGGCAGCGCAGCTTCGCTTCGCGGTCACCACGCAGGATCTGCGGGCGATCATCCTGCTCCGCCGGCAACTCGCCTCGGAGATTCCGCGGCGCCGTCCGTGGCTGCGGCTTGCTCGGTCCGACGGTCCGAGCCGTGCAGTCTGGCGGCGCGACTGGCAGAGCTTCCTGCGCTGGCCGTTGGTGCGAGTCGTGCGTGTTTGCGTGCTCGGCGTGGTCGCGGGAGTGTCACTGTTCGGCGTCTGGCGGGGCACCACGCCTTTGGTACTAGTGGCGGCCTTGGCGCTGATGGTGGCGGCGTTTGACGCGGTCGAGCCGGTCGGGCAGGAGGTGGACCATCCGATGCGCCTCGGGCTGCTCCCAGTCGCCCCGGGCGAGGTGATCCGCCGCCATCTCGTGGCTCCCGTCGTGCTGATGGCCGGCGTGTCGCTGATCGCGGTCGCTACTGTGATCGTGGTTGGAGCGTCCGGCGGGTTGGTCGGAGTGGTGGCGGTTATGGTCCTTCCGACCGCGCTCCTGTCACTGTGCTGTGCCGCGCTGAGCGTGACCAACGACCCGTTCAAGTACGTGCTGACGCCTCAGATTGGGTACTTCCAAACCGGTTTCCCGGTCGTGCTGGTGATCATCGGCGTGAGCGGACCCGTGCTCCTGGGGCGGGCAGCTGCGCGCCACAGTGCCGCGGCTGTAGCGGCGGCTGTCGGATGCGAGTTTGTGGTGTTGGTGATCTGCGCGGCCGTGATCGCGTGGCTCGGGAACAGGATCTCTGCGACGGTCCCGGTCAGGTCATGAAGAAGCGGACCCGGCGCCGCTCTTCCGATCCACCCGTGCTCGCAGCAGCCGGACTGCGACAGGAGTACGACGATCTGATCGCGCTCGCGCGGCTGGACCTGAAGGTCCGGCCGGGTGAGCTGGTCGCGCTTGTGGGTTCGAACGGCGCGGGGAAGACCACGTTGCTGGCGATCGCCGCCGGCCTCGTCGAAGCGTCCCACGGCACGATCCAAATCTGCGGGGAGCCCGCGGGCTCGTTGACTGCGCGCGCTCGGACCTCGTACATCCCGGACACGCCGGTCTTCTACCAAGACCTGAGCCTCAATGAGCACCTCGAGTACATCGCGCGGCTGCACGAGGCCGCCGACTGGCAGAGCCGTGCATCAGAGCTCCTCGAGCAGCTCGGGCTCGAGCAATGGGGGGACAAGCTGCCGACCCAGTTCAGTCGCGGGATGCGGCAGAAGGCGTCGCTCGCGCTGGGTTTCGTCCGGCCATTCTCGCTGCTCTTGGCAGACGAGCCGTTCGACGGTCTGGACCCTGCAAGTCGCGCCGTGCTGGTCGAGATGCTGCGGACGACTGCCGACGGGGGCGCGGCGGTGATCGTCTCCACCCACCGCACCGAGGTGGCCGACTTCAGCAGCCGCTGCATCGCGCTCCACGACGGCCAATTGATCTACGACGGCCCGCCTGACCGCGCCGTGATCGCAGGCAATCTGCCGGCAGAGGATGGCGCTCTGCCCATCGCAGACGTCCCCGAACCCGAATAGCCGACACCTTGTCCCCGGCGCGCAGACGGAGCCGCGCTCGCCGCCTACGCTCGCCGTGAGGAAGCGCCGGTGTGCTCACGCCCGCTTTGCGGACGCCTCCTTTCCGTTGAACGCACAAGCCAGCGACGGCAGGGCTCTGCGACGAAAGCAGAAGTGCGCGACGGCCGCGCGTCCTCGGCGTCGGGTCATCGGGTCGTCGCCAAGGCGGTCGCGAGATCCGGCCGCGCGCAGAGACCGAAGCGATGGTCGCGCTGCTCGCGCGCTCAGGCGGGTAGCGGAGTTCGCCGGTGCGCGCGGAGCGCTCACGCCCCTCGCGCCGTGGACGCGGTGCTAGCCAGCATCCAGCAAGCACCGGCTCCTGCTCTGGCGTGAATGCGGCAGCTCGGAGGAGGTCGCGGGCGGGCGAAGTCGTCGTTGGAG
>DATCFW010000211.1:0-16668 GCA_036509295.1 Solirubrobacteraceae bacterium
CCGCGCCGACGGCAAGCGCACGTCCGCCCACGTCCGGGAGGCGCTGAGCGCTAAGTGACCCTTCCGGCGAACAGGCCGGCGCACTGATGCGCCGCACGATCGAGCTCGACAACGTCGTGGCCGCCGAGCTGGCCGGCAGCCAGGACGCGGTGCTGCGCACGCTGGAGAGCCATCTCGATGCCGATGTGTTCCTGCGCGGCAACGTGCTCACCCTCGAGGGTGACGACCCGGCGGTCGATTCGGCCGCGGCCGTCGTCCGCGAGCTGTCGGGGCTGATTGCCCAGGGCCACGAGATCGCGCCGGGGACGGTCGAGGCGGTCGCGCGGGCGCTGGACGAGCACGAGTCGCCGTCGGAGATCCTGGAGGACGTCGTGTGGCGCCACCGCGCCACCAAGGTCGCCCCCAAGACGGTCAACCAGAAGCGCTACGTCGACTCGATCCGCGCTAACACGATCACGTTCGGGATCGGCCCCGCCGGCACCGGCAAGACGTTCCTCGCCGTCGCGCTCGCCGCCGCCGCGCTCAGCCGCCGCGAGGTCAACCGCATCATCCTCACCCGCCCGGCGGTCGAGGCCGGCGAGCGCCTCGGCTTCCTGCCCGGTGACCTGATGGCCAAGGTCGACCCCTACCTGCGGCCGCTGTTCGACGCGCTGCACGACATGCTCGATCCCGAGCGCGTCTCCCAGCACCTGGAGCGCGGCGTGATCGAGGTCGCGCCGCTGGCGTTCATGCGGGGTCGGACCCTGAATGACAGTTTCATCATCCTCGACGAGGCGCAGAACACGAGCCCCGAGCAGATGAAGATGTTCCTCACCCGGCTCGGTTTCAACTCCAAGGTGGTCGTCACCGGCGATGTCACCCAGGTCGATCTCCCGCGCGACCAGGATTCGGGCCTGATCGTCATCTCGGACATCCTCAACGAGGTGGAGGGGATCGAGTTCATCCGCTTCGGCGAGGAGGACGTCGTTCGCCACAAGCTCGTCCGGCGGATCGTCGCCGCCTACAACGAGCACGCCCAGCGCGCGGCGCCCGAGCTGCGCCCGCGCAAGCGAGCTTAGGGCCGGTCGGGTCGCATGCTTGACGTCGAGGTGATCGGCATCGATGTCGCGGAGGCGAGTCCCAGCCACCCCCCGACCGCGGTCGAGCTCGAGGAGCTGTGCGCGCTGGCGCTGTCCTCGGCGGGGATCGACGAGGGGCACGTGGCGATCGAGTTCGTCGGCGAGGAGCGCATCCAGGAGCTCAACCACCGCTACCGGGAGGTCGACGCCCCCACCGACGTTCTCTCCTTCGGCGTCGACGAGGACGGCGTGAGCGCCGGCCCGCGGGAGCTCGGGGACATCGTCATCTGCCCGCCGCAGACCGAGGATCTGCGCGAGGCGGTCGTCCACGGCGCGCTGCATCTCAGCGGCATGGACCACGAGACCGATGACGGTGAGATGCTCGCCCTCCAGGCGGAGCTCATGCGATGGGTGAGCTAGCCGGACCCCCCCCGGGGGCGGCCATCACCGCGACGCGCTCGGGGTTCGTCGCCCTTGCCAGCCGCCCGAACGTGGGCAAGTCGACTCTGGCCAACGCGATCGTCGGCGCCAAGGTCGCGATCGTCTCCGACAAGCCCCAGACGACCCGGCGGGCGATCCGCGGGGTCGCCAACGGCCCCGACTGGCAGCTCGTCCTCGTGGACCTACCGGGGGTCCAGCGCCCGCGGGACGCGCTGACCGAGCGGATGCAGCATCGCGTCGAGCACGAGCTGGCCGACGCCGACGGCTGCCTGCTCCTGGTCAACGCCCAGCAGGGCCTCGGTCCCGGCGATCGGTTCATCGCCGAGCTCCTTCGGGGGGCTGGTGTGCCGGTGACGATCGCGGTCAACAAGGTCGACCGGGCGCAGCCGTCCCGCATCGCGGCGACGCTCACCGACGCCGCCGAGCTCGACATCGCCACCGAGATCTTCCCGGTGAGCGCACGCACCGGTGACGGCGTGGCGGCTCTGGTCGAGCATCTCGTCGCCCTGCTGCCCGCCGGCCCGCTGTACTTCTCCGCCGCCCAGCGCTCGGACCAGTCGCCGGAGGTGATCCTGGCCGAGCTCGTCCGCGAGCAGGTGCTGGCCCGGACCCGGGAGGAGGTGCCCCACGCGGTTGAGGTCGAGGTGATGGAGATCAGCCACCCGCGTGACGATCTGATCCGGATCGAGGCGGTGCTGCTCACGGAGACCGAATCCCAGAAGGGGATCCTGATCGGCGCCGGGGGGCGCATGATCAAGCTGATCGGGACCGCGGCGCGACGCACCATCGAGCACGAGCTCGGGAGCCACGTGCACCTCGAGCTGTCGGTGCGTGTGCGCCGGCACTGGCGCACCGACGACCGCGTGCTGGACCGGCTCGGCATCGAATAGCGCCGGGGCGCTGCTCCAGATAGAGGTTTGGCGGACACAATCGCCGCAGAGCCAGCGCACGACTGGAGCGCAGGACGGTCTGCGTGTTGATTTGCGCGGCACGCGACGGGGCGCGTGAACCCATGCCGACCACGACGCCATGAGCACGACCAGCCCTCGTCACGACACCGACGCTGGACCGACGCCGCGGATCCGGCTGCTCGGGAGTCGTCACCGCGGGCCGCTCGGCGGCGAGCTGCGCGCCCGCCACGATCGTGCGATCGCGGAGCTGGCGCACAGCGAGGAGCGCTGGGCGCTGGCGATCCGCGCCGCCAACGACGGGCTCTGGGACTGGGATCTCATCGCCGGCACCGTCTCGCCGTCCCCCCGCTGGTACGCGATCCTCGGCCGGGCGGACGGCGGCGATCTCCCCGGGCAGGCCGATCCGGCGTTCTGGCTGTCCCTAGTGCACCCGGCGGACTCCGAGCGCGTTCGCGCCGCGCTGGCGGGCCATCTCGATGGTCGCACGCCGCGCCTGCACGTCGAGCACCGCATGCGCCACGCCGACGGCGGCTGGCGCTGGGTGGTGAGCCGTGGGCTGGCGATCCGCGGACCCGACGGCGCCCCCACGCGGATGGCGGGCTCGATCTGCGATGTCACCGATCGGCGGCTCGCCGAGCTGCGTCGCCGGCACGACGCGCGGCATGACGCGCTTACCGGCCTGCCCAACCGTGCCCGGTTCACCGCTCGCGTCGACCAGAGCCGGCAGCGCGATCCGCACGCCGCCTGCGCCGTGTTGTTCCTCGACGTCGATCGTCTCAAGCTGATCAACGACAGCCTTGGCCGCGCCGTCGGCGACCGGGTGCTGATGACGCTGGCGGGTCGGCTGGCGTCGGCGCTCCGTCCGGGCGACACCGTCGCTCGGCTCGGCGGCGACGAGTTCGCCGTGCTGCTCGAGGACATCGCCGATCCCGCCGATGCAAGCCTGATCGCCGGCCGGATCCTGCGCTCGCTCGACGCTCCGCTGGAGATCGACGGTCACGAGGTGTTCGCCACCGTCAGCATCGGGATCGCGCTCAGTACGCCCGGCGCCGACGCCGCCGAGCTGATCGGGGACGCCGGCATCGCGATGGATGACGCCAAGCGTGGTGGCCGCGGCCGCCGCGCGGTGTTCGACGCGGGGATGCGTCGCCGCGTCGTGCACCGGCTGGCGCGTGAGAACGAGCTGCGCCACGTGGTGCAGGGATCGCTGCTGGCGGTCCACTACCAGCCGATCGTCGACCTTGCCGGCGGTCGGATCTGCGGCATGGAGGCGCTCGCACGCTGGCCGGAGGCCAGGGGCGCCGTGGCACCGTCGGAGTTCATCGCGATCGCCGAGGACACCGGGGTCATCGGCGTGCTCGGCCAGCAGGTGCTCGAGGCGGCGCTGTCGGCGCTGTCAAGCTGGCGCCGCGACGGCCTCGTCGACGACGACATCGCCATCAGCGTCAACCTGTCCGCCGTTCAGCTCGACGATCCGGGGCTGGCCGATCAGGTGAGCGCCGCGATCGAGCGGGCGCAGCTGCCGCCCGCGGCGCTGAGGCTGGAGATCACCGAAAGCACGCTCGTCGCCGACATGGAGCGCTCCCAGCACGTGTTCGCCGAGGTGTGCGGGCGCGGCGTCGGGCTGCATCTCGACGACTTCGGCACCGGCTACTCCTCGCTGTCGGCGCTCCATCGGCTCCCAGTGACCGCGATCAAGATTGACCGCAGCTTCGTCGCCGAGATCACCGACGATCAGGGAGGCAGCGAGGTGATCAGCCGCGGCACGGTGGCGATGGCCCACAGCCTCGGGCTGCCGGTCATCGCGGAGGGGATCGAGACCCCGGCCCAGCTGCGCTGCCTGCGCGCCCTCGGCTGCGAGTTCGGTCAGGGCCACCTGTTCTCGCCGGCGCTCAGTGCCCCCGACACCCGCGCGCTGCTGCCGAGCTGGCGCCCGGCGGACATCGTCGCGCTGCTGACCGGCGCCTAAACTCCCGGCGGTGGACGACTCGGAGGTGGCATTCGACGAGCGCGGCCTGGTTCCGTGCATCGTTCAGGACTGGCGGACCGGCGAGGTCCTGACGCTCGCCTACATGAACGCCGAGTCGCTCGCGCTGACTCGCGAGACGGGCGAGGTCCATTTCTACAGCCGCTCGCGCCAGGAGCTGTGGCATAAGGGCGCCACGTCGGGCAACACGCTGGCGGTGGAGGCGATCCGCTATGACTGCGACGGCGACGCGCTGCTCGCGCTCGTGCGGCCCGCCGGGCCCGCCTGCCATACCGGCGAGCGCAGCTGCTTTCACCGCGGTCAGCTCGAGCCCCACGCGCCCGGGGAGGTGCTGGCGACGCTCGAGCGCACGATCGACTCGCGCGCCCGAGCTCGACCGGAGGGCTCGTACACGGTCACCCTGCTCGACGATCCGGCGCTCGCCGGCGCCAAGGTCCAGGAGGAGGCCGAGGAGGTGGTCCGCGCCGCCCGCGAGGAGTCCGACGAGCGCGTCGCCCAGGAGGGTGCGGACGTCCTCTATCACCTGGCGGTGCTGCTGCGCGGGCGCGATCTCAGCCTGGCTGACGCCGAGCGGGTCCTCGATGGCCGTCGCCAGCGCTGAGACGCGGGCCGTGGGCCCGGCGCCATCGCTGGCGGCCGTCCGCGAGCTGGCTCGTGACCACAACCTCATTCCGCTGCACGAGACGTTCATCGATGACTGCCAGACGCCCGTCTCGGCGTTCCTGAAGCTGCGCGAGCCGACGCAGCCGTCTTTCCTGCTGGAGTCAGCGGAGCAGGGACGTGTCGGGCGCTACTCGTTCATCGGCGTACGGCCGCGCACGGTGCTGCGGTGGTCGCTGGGGGACCCCGGTGACCCCTACGCGCTGGCCGCCGCGGAGCTGAGCCGCTTCCGGGCGGCGCCGCTGCCCGGGCTGCCGTTCGCCGGCGGCGCCGTGGGGATGTTCGCCTATGACCTCGTCCGCACCGTCGAACCGCTCGGCGAGCCGAACCCCGATCCGGTCGGGCTGCCTGACCTGGCCCTGATGCTCACCGACGCGATCGTCGTGTTCGACCACCTCAAGCGCACGACGACCGTCGTGGCCAACGTGTACGCCGATGACGATCTGGAGGGCTCCTACCGGCAGGCGGTGGAGACGATCGCCGAGGTGCGCTGGCGCCTCGCGCGGCCGCTGCCGATCCCGCCGCAGGCCGACGCGCGACCGGCGCCGGCGTTTGCGTCCAACATGCCGCGCGAACAATTCGAGGGCATGGTGAGCCGGATCGTCGAGTACATCTTCGCCGGGGATGCCTTTCAGGTGGTCCCGTCGCAGCGGTGGTCGGCGCCGGTCCCGGTCGAGGCGTTCTCGATCTACCGCGGTCTGCGCGCGGTCAACCCCAGCCCGTACATGTACTTCCTGGACTTCGGGGACTTCGAGATCGCCGGGGCCAGCCCCGAGCCGCTGATCACCGTGAGTGGGCGGCGGGTGTCGACGCGCCCGGTCGCCGGGACGCGCCCCCGCCAGGCCACCGCGCTGCAGGACACGGCGATGGCGAAGGACCTGCTGGCCGACGAGAAGGAGCGCGCCGAGCACGTCATGCTCGTCGACCTCGGGCGCAACGACCTCGGCCGGGTCTGCGAGTACGGATCGGTGCAGGTCGAGAGCTTCATGGCGGTCGAGAACTACAGCCACGTGATGCACATCGTCTCGAGCGTCATCGGCACGCTGAGGCCGGGGGTTGACGCGCTCGCCGCGCTTCGCTCGGTGCTTCCGGCGGGCACGCTGTCCGGCGCGCCCAAGGTTCGCGCCATGCAGATCATCGACGAGCTCGAGCCGGTCAAGCGCGGCGGCTATGGGGGCGCGATCGGGTGGGCCAGCTACACCGGCGAGCTCGACACCTGCATCCACATTCGCACCGTCGTCATCAAGGACGGCGTCGCTCACATCCAGGCGGGTGGCGGCACCGTCGCCGACGCCAAGCCCGACTACGAGTTCCACGAGTCAGAGGCCAAGGCGCGGGCGGTGCTGGACGCGATCGCGCTGGCCGTGGCTCAGTCCGAGTGGCCTTGACGGGCGAGCTGGCGATACGGTAGGCGCGGTGCGGGTCCTCGTCGTCGACAACTACGACAGCTTCACCTACAACCTCGTCCAGTACGTGGGCATGTCCTCGGACCCACCCCCGGAGATCGAGGTAGTCCGTAACGACCACGCCATCGTCGACGAGCTCCTCATCCGCGGCTATGACCGGGTGATCATCTCGCCCGGGCCGTGCACGCCGAACGAGGCGGGCATCTCGCTGGAGGCGGTGCGCCGCTTCCCGCAGGCGCACATCCCCACGCTTGGCGTGTGCCTCGGCCACCAAGCGCTTGTCCAGGCGTGGGGGGGAACGGTCATCCCCCACCATCCGGTCCACGGCAAGACGACGGTCATAGAGCACGACGGCCGGACGATCTTCCGCGGCCTGCGGGCGCCGCTCGAGGTGGGGCGTTACCACTCGCTGATCGCCGAGCGCCCCCTGCCGGCCGTGCTGGAGTGCAGCGCCAGCGCCGACGGCGTGGTGATGGCGGTCCGTCACCGTGAGCTCCCCGCCGAGGGGGTTCAGTTCCACCCCGAGTCGGTGCTCACCGAGCAGGGCCGCGAGCTGCTCGCCAACTTTCTCGCCTCCGACCGGCCGGCGCTGAGCGCAGGGCGCGAGCCGTGGCCCGACCTGGTGCCGGCGGACTCGGGGTCACCATGGTGAGAATGACGTCAGATCTACTCACGCGGTCGATCGACGAGCTGGCCAACGGTCGCGACCTGACCGCCGAGCAGACCTCGGCGGTGCTGGCCGAGATCATGTCGGGCAACGCATCGGAGATCCAGATCACCGCGTTTCTCATCGCGCTGCGCACGAAGGGCGAGACGGTGCAGGAGCTCGCCGGCCTGGCTCAGACGATGCGCCGGCTGGCCACGACGGTGACCGTCGCCCGCGGCGACCTGCTCGACACCGCTGGCACCGGTGGGGGCCGGCGCACGTTCAACGTCTCGACCACGGCGGCGTTGATCGCCGCCGGTGCCGGCTGCACGGTGGCCAAGCACGGCAACCGCTCCGCCACTGGGTTGTCGGGGTCGGCTGACGTGCTCGAGGCGCTCGGCGCCCGCATCGATCTCACCCCTGACGCCGTGGCGCGGTGCATCGATGAGGTCGGCTTCGGCTTCATGTTCGCCCCCGCCCATCACCAGGCGACGCGCTACGTGATCCCCGTCCGGCGCGAGCTGGCGGTGCGCACGATCTTCAACTTCCTCGGCCCGCTGACGAACCCCGCCGGCGCCACCCGGCAGCTGATCGGCGTCTCCGACGCCGACTATCTGGAGAGGATGGCGGGCGCTCTGGCGCTGCTGGGAACCGAGCACGCGCTGCTCGTCTCCAGCCACGACGGGCTCGACGAGCTGAGCATCTCGGCGCCGACGCGCGTCGTCGAGGTCACCGCCGACGGGATCGCCGGCTACGACGTCACTCCCGAGGAGGTCGGGCTGACCCCGGCGCCGGCCGCGGCCATTCCCGGCGGGGACCCGACGGAGAACGCCGACACCGCCCGGCGCATCTTTGCCGGCGAGCCGGGACCGGCGCGCGACCTGGCGGTGCTCAACGGCGGCGCCGCGATCTACGCCGGCGGCGGCGCGCCCGGGCTCGCCGATGGCGTCACCGCCGCGCAGCAGGCGATCGACTCGGGCGCGGCGGGCGATGCCCTGGACCGCTTCGTCGCCGCCACCCGTCGGCTCGCTCCGACGTGACCAACGCGCTGACGCCGATCATTGACCGCACGCGGGCGCAGGTGGAGCGCCGCCGCGTCCGCACCCCCCTGTCGGCATTGGAGATGGCGGTCGGAGACCGGGCGGCCGCCGACCCGCCGCGGCCACTCGCGCCGGCGCTGCGCCGGGCGGGCGGGGTCATCTCGGTGATCGCCGAGCACAAGCGCAGCTCCCCGTCGGCCGGGCTCATCCGCGATGACCTCGCGCTCGAAGATGTCGTCGCCGCCTATGAGCGCGGCGGGGCTGCGGCGCTGTCGGTGCTCACCGAGGAGCTCAGCTTCGGCGGCTCGCTGCGCGATCTGCGGCGAGCCCGGGCCGCCTCGACGCTCCCCATCCTGCGCAAGGACTTCATCGTCGACCCCTATCAGGTGACCGAGTCGATGGCCGCGGGCGCCGACGCGATCCTGCTGATCGTCGCCGCGCTGCCGCCGGCGGGGCTGGCCGAGCTGTACGCGCAGGCGCAGGCGCTCGGCCTCGGGGTCCTGGTGGAGGTCCACGACCGGGGCGAGCTCGACACCGCCGTGGCGCTGCGCGCGCCGGTGATCGGCATCAACAACCGTGACCTCACCACGTTGCGCGTCGATCCGGGCACGACGTTCGCGCTGGCGCCCGAGATCCCGCCGGCGACGGTGATCGTGTCCGAGTCCGGGTGGCGCACTCGCGCACAGCTCGATCGCCTCCAGGGCGCCGGCGTCGACGCGGTCCTGATCGGCGAAGCGCTGATGCGCGCGCCGGAGATCGAGGCGGCCTGCCGGGAGCTCACGCTGGCGCCGGCGGCCTGAGGACCGGGCGCGCGGGATAACGGCCGGTGCCGTGTTTAGCTGACGTTAGGCGGCGCCGCCAACATCGGGGGAGATGGGATCGGTCTCCAAGGCCCATTTCGCATCCGCCGTGCTCGGCGGGCTCATCGTCGCGGGCGGGTTCCTCGCGTTTGGGGTCACCGGCACCCAGCGGATCGAGACCGTCGTGGATGAGGCGCCGGTCGCGGTCCAGACGACCGACAACGCGTCCTCGGGCCTGACCCCGAACGACATCTACCAGCGCGACGCCCCCGGCGTCGTCTTCGTTCGCGCCAAGCTCGTCGAACAGGTGGCCGACCCGTTCGACCTGTTCCACGCCCGGGAGAGTGATACGTCCACCGGCTCCGGTTTCCTCGTCGACCGGCGTGGCGACATCCTCACCAACTTCCACATCATCGAGGGCGCGGCGCGGTCCGGGGGCGTCACCGTGGAGTTCGAGGACGAGACCATTCGGGCGGCGACGGTCATCGCCGTGGACCCCAACGACGATCTCGCCGTGCTGCGGGTGGACATGCGCCGCGTGGCGCCGGTCCGGCCGCTGACGCCCGGCGATTCGACCTTGGTGCGGGTGGGCGATCCGACGTTGACGATCGGCAATCCGTTCGGGGTCGATCGCACCCTCACCAGCGGGATCGTGTCGGCCCTGCAGCATCAGCTCCACGCCGTGGACGGGCGCACGATCGACAATGTCATCCAGACGGACCAGGCGGTCGTCGCCGGGAACTCGGGCGCGCCGCTGCTCGACGCCAACGGTCGGGTGGTCGGCATCAACTCTCAGGTCGCCACCGCCGGGGGCGGGCGCGATGGTGCCAATCAAACCGTCAGCTTCGCGATCCCGATCGACACCGCCGACTCGGTGCTGGCTCGGGTCGACGCGCAGCCGACGCTGCGCGTCGCCTACCTCGGGCTCGGTTCTCCCCAGCGCTCGAAACGAGCCGGCGCGATCGTCGGCGCGGTGGACAAGGACAGCCCAGCCCTCGCCGGCGGGGTGCTCACCGGGGATCTGATCGAGCGGGTCCAGAACGTTCCGGTGAGCTCGATTGGCGACGTGCTGGCGGTGGTCTCCACCTACAGCCCCGGTCAGATGATCTCGCTTCAGGTGCGGCGCCACGGCCATCCGCGGACCCTGTCGGTGGTGCTGGGCAGCCGCACGGTCACGCCACCCGGGCAGTAGCCCGCGGGCGTTCGTACGATGTGGGTGTGGATCCGAGCCCTCCGAAGATCAAGTTCTGCGGGATCACCGATTCCGGCGACGCCGAGGCGGCCGTCGATGCCGGTGCCTGGGCGATCGGCGTCATCCTCTGGTCCGGCTCGCCGCGGCGATGTCGCCGGGAGGTGGCCGCCGAGATCGCCGCCACCCACCGGCGCCACGTCCAGATCGCCGGGGTGTTCGTCAACCCGACGCTCGACGAGCTGGCGCGAGCCGCCGACGAGATTGGCCTGACGATGATCCAGCTGCACGGCGACGAGGGCCCGGTGTTCTGCTCCGCCGCCGCCCGGCGGACCGGCTGCCGGGTGATCAAGGCGGCGCGCGTCCACAGCCGCGCCGACATCCAGGCGCTGAGCGCGTTTCACACCGACTTTCACCTGCTCGACAGCTACGTCCCCGGTGTTCCGGGCGGTACCGGCGAGACGTTCGCCTGGGATCTGGCTCACGCCCACGGACGCCACGTGCCGCTCATCCTGTCCGGCGGCCTGAGCCCCGACAACGTCGCCGACGCGATCGCCGCCGTGCGGCCGTACGCGGTCGATGTCGCCAGCGGCGTCGCCGATCCCGGCCGCCCCGCCCGCAAGGACCCGGACAAGCTCCAGGCGTTCGCCGCCGCCGTCGCGGCCAGCGCGGCCGTGACCACGTCGTGAGCGTCGTCGAGCACCGCTTCGGTCCCTACGGCGGCCAGTACGTCCCCGAGACGTTGATGCCGGCGCTGGCCGAGCTGGAGCTCGCCTGGGTCGCGGCGCGCGAGGACCCGGCGTTCAAAACCGAGCTGGCTGACCTGCTGCGCGACTACGTCGGTCGGCCCTCGCCGCTGTATCTCGCCCGGCGCCTGAGCGCCGCCGCCGGCCATCCGATCTACCTCAAGCGCGAGGACCTCAACCACACGGGCGCGCACAAGATCAACAACGCGCTCGGCCAGGCGCTGCTGGCCAAGCGGATGGGCAAGCGTCGGATCATCGCCGAGACGGGCGCCGGGCAGCACGGGGTCGCCGCCGCCACCGCCTGTGCCCTGCTCGATCTGGAGTGCATCGTTTACATGGGCACCGAGGACATGCGCCGCCAGCAGCCCAACGTCGAGCGCATGGGCCTGCTCGGCGCGACGGTGGCGCCGGTGCAGCAGGGGGCGCGCACGCTCAAGGAGGCGGTCTCGGCGGCGATCCGCGACTGGGTCACCAATGTCGGCACCACCCATTACATCATCGGCTCCTGCGTCGGCCCGGCTCCGTATCCGGTGATCGTCCGCGAGCTGCAGCGGATCATCGGCGACGAGGCGCGCGAACAGGTGCTGCGGGCCGCCGGGCGGTTGCCCGATCGGGTGATCGCGTGCGTCGGCGGCGGCTCGAACGCGATCGGGCTGTTCATCCCGTTCGTCGCCGATGACGACGTGCGGCTGGTTGGCGTCGAGGCCGCCGGCGCCGGGATCGAGACCGGTCGCCACGGCGCGCCGCTCACCGCCGCCGGCCCGGGCGGCCGCGGCGGAGTGCTGCACGGCGCGTTCTCGGCGATCATGCAGGACGAGGACGGGCAGATCCTCGAGGCCCACTCGATCTCAGCCGGCCTGGACTACCCCGGGAGCGGGCCCGAGCACGCCTGGTTGCGCGACCAGGGCCGCGCCCGGTACGTGGCGGTGACCGACGCTGACGCGCTCGCCGCTTTCGCTCGCACCGCCCGCCTAGAGGGGATCATCCCGGCGCTGGAGAGCTCCCACGCCCTCGCCTGGGCGATGGCCGACCCGGACTCCGAGCTCGATCTCATCTGCCTGTCCGGTCGGGGCGACAAGGACCTCGCCGAGGCGCTGCGGGCGCTGGAGAGTCGCTGATGCCCAGCGGGATCGAGACGATCGCCGAGGCGTTCGCCCGGTCTGCGGCCAACGGGCGGCGGGCGGCGCTGATGCCCTATCTGATGGGCGGCTTCCCCGATCTCGACACGTCGGCGGCGATCGGGCTGGCCTACGCCGACGCCGGCGCCGACCTGGTCGAGCTGGGGGTGCCGTTCTCAGACCCGCTCGCCGACGGGCCGGTGATCCACGCCGCCGATACCGCGGCGCTGGCCGCCGGCGCGACCCTGCCGGCCGTCCTGGAGGTGGCTGCGGTGATCGCGCGGCGCGTCCCCGTCGTGCTCATGTGCTACGCCAATCCGATCCTGGTGCGGGGGGTGGAGCGGTTCGTCGACGTCGCCGCGGCGGCCGGCGTCAGCGGCTTGATCGTCCCCGATCTCCCGCTCGAGGAAGCCGCCGAGATGCGGGCGGCCTGCCGGCAGCGGGGGCTCGCGCTGGTGCCCCTCGTCGCCCCGACGACGCCGGTGCAGCGCCTGGCCCGGATCGGGGCGGACGCCAGCGGCTTCGTCTACGCCGTGTCGGTGACCGGGACCACCGGCGAGCGCAGCGGGGTGGACGGCGGCCTGCGGGAAGTGATCGCCCGGGCGAGGGCCCACACCGCGGTCCCGGTGGCCGTCGGATTTGGCATCTCCACCCCGGAGCAGGCGGTCGCCGCGGTCACCGCGGGGGCCCAGGGGGTGATCGTCGGCAGCCGCCTGGTCCGGGCCGCCGGCGAGGCCGGCGATCCCGTTGCCGCTGTCGGCGAGCTGATCCGCGGCTTCTCGGCAGCGCTGTCCGCGCCCGCGCTCGGTTAGGATCTGCGGTCCCATGGGCTTGATCCTCACCGTCGCCGCCGGCCTCTGCATCTGGATCGTCATCTGGTCGCTCAACGTGAGTGGACTCGATGCGATCGGGATCACCCTGGCAATGGTTCTCATCGCCATCGGCGTCCGCAACCTGCTGCCGTTCCTGCCCGGCCGGCGGGACTGACGTTGCCGGCGACGCCAGGCGCGCGTCGAGCGGCCCTGGTGTGTGCGGTACTGGGCGCGCTCGGGCTCGCCGGCTGCGGCACCACGACCAATTCGGCGGTCAACATCTCCAGCGGCACGCTCGACGTGTACGTCAGCCACCCGCCCAGTGGGGCCGGCGGGCAGACCGCCGCCGACGTGCTCGACGCCGAGACGCTCGCCTTCCTGCACACCGGCGCTCGGATCGGCAACTTCACCGTCAAGCTGGTCGCGGCCACCGGCAAGGAGCTGTCGGATAACGCGCGGTTGGCGGTCCAGGACGGCTCGGCCATCGCCTACCTCGGTGAGATCGCCCCGGGGACGTCACAGGTCTCGGTGGAGATCAACAACGAGTTGGGGCTGCTCGAGGTGAGCCCGACCGACACGGCGGCGTACCTGACCCAGTCGACGCCCGCGGTGAGCGGCGCGCCCGGCCAGTACTACCCGTCGAGCTCGAGTTACCACGAGACATTCGCCCGCGTCGTGCCGACGACCGCGCAGGAGGCCAAGGCGATCGTGGCCGAGATGCGGGCGCTGCACCGCAGCCGGCTGTACGTCGGGTCCGACGGGCAGCCGTACGGGGCATCGATCGCCGCCGAGGTCAAGCAGGACGCGTCCGGCGCTGCCCTCTCGGTCGCCGCCAGCCCGAGCGCCGCCGACGCCGTGTTCTACGGCGGCAACGCCGCCGCCGCGGCCACCCGCGCGCTCGATGCGGCCGCCACGGCGAATCCCAGCGCCAAGCTGTTCGTCCCCTCGGCGCTGTACGAGGACTCGTTCGCCGCTCGCCTCAGCGCCGCCGCTCAGAAGAGCCTGTACGTCTCCTCACCGGGCTTTGCCCCGGGCAGCCTCTCACCGGCTGGTCAGCAGTTTCAGACCGCGTTCCGCTCCGCTTACGGTCACGCCCCGGTCCCGGAGGCGATCTTCGGCTACGCGGCGATGTCCGCCCTGCTTGCGGTGCTCAAGGAGGCGGGCAAGGCGGCCGGGAGCCGGGCGACCGTCGTGAGCGACTTCCGGTCGCTCAAGGACCCTCCCGACTCGGTGCTGGGGACGTACTCGATCGTCGGCGGGGACACGACTCTGACCGCCCCGTTCGTCTTCGCTCGCGCGCAGAGCGGAAGATTGGTCCCCCTCCCGCCGGGCTGACGGCGGTGCGCACCTCACGCTGGGCCCGCCTGGCGGCCCTTCTAGTCGGCGGCCTGTCGGTGTCGCTCTCGGGCTGCGGGCCGTCGGCGACGGCCGATAACCACGTGCCCGGCCGCCGGTTGACGATCGACATCAGCCTGCCGTTCGACGGCCCGTCGGCGAGCGGTGCGCGAGCCGCGCTCGGTGGCGCGGAGATGGCCCTGGACGCCGTCCACCGCCGGGTCGGCCGCTATCGCATCGTGCTGCGGGCGATGAACGACGCGACCGTGGCGAGCCGGGGGTGGGATCCGGGCCAGACGTCCGCCAACGCCCGGGCGGCGATCGCCGACGCGAGCACGATCGGGTACGTCGGGGAGCTCAACTCGGGGGCGACCGCGGTGTCGATCCCGTTGCTCAACCGGGCCGGGATTCCCCAGATCAGCCCGGCCAGCACTGCCGTCGGGCTCACCGCCGGCGGCGCCGCGGCGACGCCCGGAGAGCCGCAGAAGTACTACCCGACCCAGACGCGCACGTTCGCCCGCGTTATCCCCAACGACTCGATCCAGGCGGCGGCTCAGGTCGCGCTCCAGGTGCAGGCCGGCTGCGAGCGGGTGGTCGTGCTCGACGATGGCGACGTTGACGGCCTGGACGCGGCGACGGCGTTCGGCGTCGCCGCCAAGTCCGCCCACCTGCCGGTTGTCGACATCGACACGTTCGATCCCCGGGCGGCCAGCTACACCTCGCTCGCCGCCACCGTCGTCCAGGACCGCGCCGACTGCGTGATGTTCGCCGCGCTGACGCAGAACCACGCCGCCCTGATCACCCAGCAGGTGGCGCGGGCGGTGCCCGACGCCCAGCTGTTCGGTTGGTCGGGGCTGGCCGAGCGCGCCTACACCGCGGGGATCCCGGCCTCGGTCGATCCGCGGCTGGTGATCACCATCGCCGCGCTGGCGCCGGCCGAGTACCCCCCCGCGGGGCGCCGGTTCCTGGCGAATTACACCCGCCGCTACGGCCCTCCCCAGCCCTACGCCATCTATGGCTACGAGGCGACGAGCCTGATGCTCGACGCGATCTCCCGCGCGACCCGCCGCGGCTGGACCCAGGCCCTGCGTTCCAAGGTGCTGGCGGCGATCTTCGCCACGCGCGATCGCCGCAGCGTGCTCGGGGAGTACAGCATCGACGCCAACGGTGACACGACTCTGGACCGCTATGGCGCCTACCACGTCAGCCAGGGGCGGCTCGTGTTCTGGAAAGCGCTGACGGCGCCTCGCTGAGCCGTCGGGCCGCCCACGCCATCCCCTGGGCCATCCGGGCGACGACGGCGAACGGCTCGCCCTCGATCTGACGCCAGGTGACGCGCATTGTCTGCACCCCGGCGCCGCTGAGCGCCTGGTCCTTGCGCCGGTCGCGCTCGAACGCCCAGCGGGTGCTGTGGAAGCGAAAGCCGTCCACCTCGATCGCGAACCGCACCTCGGGCCAGTAGAAGTCGACCTCGTAGCCGGCGATCCTCGTGTTGATCCGCGGCGCGGGCAGGCCGGCCCGGCGGATGAGGTCCAGCAGACGCTCCTCGGCCTGGGAGCGGGTGACCGTCGGGCTCGTCGTCTGGCGCGCGAGGTGGGCGGACAGCAGCGGGCCGCCGCGGCGCCCGTGCGTCCGGGCCAGCAGCTCGGCGATGTCACGCGATGAGACGATGCGATCGACGAGCGCGCGGTCGAAGGCCAGCTCGAACTGGCGGTCACTGACGAGCTCGGCGATGTCGAGCAGCGCCCGGGCGGGGGACAGGACGGGCAGACGGTGGCGGACGCGGACGTCCCGGGCCGCGAAGCTGCGCGTGCGGTGGACCTGGACGCCCGGCAGAGAGAGGCGATGGTCCTCGGCGGCGGTCACATGGATCACGCCGTCGACGGTGGCGGGGATCAGGCCCCAGAGAACCGCCGCCGAGCCGTGCGAGAGCACCGCCGTCCCGCCGACCGCCAGCAACGCGGCGGTTTCCGCGCCAAGCTCGACCTGCCCTGGATGTCCGACGGCAAAGACGCCACGAAGAACGGGGAACAGGCGAGCGGTCGCGACGAGCCGCCCAATCGTGCTCGAGCTGATCCCGGCGGCGAGGAGCTGCCTCGATGCGGCCCGTCCTCGCTGGGCCTGCGCGATCTGGGCGATGCGCTGGTCCCGGCTGCCGGACACGGGCACTTCCTCCCGCACCCCGAGGACCCGGACGAGGTGAGGGACATGATCCGCGGCCTGCCGGCGTGATCTCCCACACCCCTCCGGATCGGAGGGCGCGGGGGACATTCCTCCCAAATCCGCGGTCACGCCTCACAGTCTGCCGCCCCCAACCGGCCCACCCCCTCGAACGCCGCCGTTTTTTGACACTCCCGCAACCTTCGTGACGCAATTGCCACGAACGACGCCCCCGGCGGCCGGGCGCCCCGGCGGCCGGGCGCCCCGGCGGCTGGCGCCCTGGCGGCTAGCGCCCGGGCAGGATCCGCGGCTCCTGGCGGCTAGCGCCCGGGCAGGATCCGCGGCTCCTGGCGGCTAGC
>DATCFW010000212.1:0-4762 GCA_036509295.1 Solirubrobacteraceae bacterium
GATCGAGGCGCTGTACGCGGCCGCTGACGGCGAGCGCGTCGTCCACCTGACCTAGCTGACCTGGAGGGGACCGTCCGCTCGCCGCGCCCAGGGACTCGGGACGTCTGGCGTCAGGCGATCAACAGCGATGCCGACGAGCGCTGCAGCCGCCGCCGGCCGGGGTCGGCCGCGTGCTCGTCGTCGCGCGCGCCGGATCGCTCCGGCGCCTCGGCGTCCAGGAGGCGAAAGCGGATCCGCACCTCGGTGCCACCGGTGGCCCGGGACGCGATCGTGAACTCGTCAGACACCTGAGAGATCAGCCCGAGCCCGAGCCCGAGGCCCGGCCGGTCGGCCCGCGGCGTCAGGCCGCACCCGTCGTCGGCGATCTCGATCTGCAGCTCACCGGCCACGACGGCCGCACTGACATAGATCGGTCCCGGGTCTCCGCGGTAGGCGTGCAGTACGGAGTTGGTCATCGCCTCGGACGCGGCCAGGCGGACGGAGTCGGTCTGGCTGGCCGTCGCCCCCACGGAGGCGGCGAAATCGGCGAGCTGGGACCGGGCCTGCGCCACGGCGCCGGCGGCTGCGACAAACGTCTCGTTCAAGTTCCCCACGACACTCTGCATATCTTTCTTTTACCCCTACGTCACCCACCTTACGCATGTGGGCGAAGATCGCCAAGGCACCCTTTTGCGGGCGTACCATGGGTGTCGTGAGCGCCGCCGACAAGCCCGCCGCCACCGGCAGTCGTCGCGTCGCGGTGGTGACCGGCGCGGCGAGCGGCATCGGCCGCGCCGTCGCCGCGCGGTTGACGGCCGACGGGATCGACGTACTGGCGGTCGATCTGCGGCCCGATCCCGGCGGCCCCGGGATTCCCCACGAGGCCGATCTCACGGACCCCGACGCCAACCACGCCGCCGTGGCGGCGGCGCTGCGCCGCTTCGGCCGGATTGACATCGTCGTGGCCGGAGCCGGAGTCCAGTACGTCGCCCCGATCGAGGAGTTCCCGCTCGATCGCTGGAACGCGATCCTGGCCCTCATGCTCACCAGCCCGTTCCTGCTCGCGCAGCATGCGTGGCCCGCGCTGCGCAACGCCGACGGCGGGCGCTTCATCGCGATCGCCTCGGCGCACAGCCTGGTCGCCTCGCCCTACAAGGCCGCCTACGTCTCCGCCAAACACGGGGTGCTCGGCCTGGTCAAGACCCTCGCCCTCGAGGGGGCCGAGGTGGGCATCACCGCCACCGCGGTCTGCCCCGGGTACGTGCGCACGCCGCTGGTGCAGGCCCAGATCGGCGACCAGGCCCGGGTCCACGGCCTCTCCGAGGAGGAGGTGCTCGAGCGGGTGATCCTCGCCCCCCACGCCGTCAAGGAACTGATCGAGCCCGCCGAGGTGGCCGACGTCGTCGCGTTCCTGGCCGGGCCGGGCGGGCGGACGTTCACCGGCGTGCCGGTGACGATGGATCAGGGGTGGACCGCCCGGTAGAGCCGCCTTGCCGACCCTGGCCCGGTGTGCGAACCATGGAAAATCCGCGCTCGGCCGCGCCGGCTTTCCACGCTTGGGCCGGCTCAGGGCGCGGTTGATGGAAAGTCCGGGGGCCGGGCGCGGATTTTCCACGTTCTGGCCGGGTCCGAGAACCCCCGGACCGTCCGGTGGAACCAGGGACGGCCCCGCGCGGGCCAACCTTGACACAACTCTGTCAAGGTCTGTTAGCATCCTCACCAATGAGAGATTTCCTGGCTGCCACACGCGAGCGCACGATCGTCTACGACGGGGGCATGGGCGCGACGCTCGAGCAGTTCGACCTCAGCCTCGAACGGGACTATCGCCTGCCGGGCCGCTGTCACGAGGCGCTCGTGCTCAACCGCCCCGACGTGATCGAGGGCGTGCACAGCTCGATGATCGACGCCGGCGCCGAGGTGCTCGAGACCGACACGTTCCAGGCGAGCCGGCTGAAGCTCTCGGAGTGGGGCCTCGAGGCTCACACCCATGAGATCAATCTCAAAGCCGCCCAGATCGCCCGCAAGGCGGCGGGCGAGCACCGGTTCGTCGCCGGCGCCATCGGACCGACCGGCTTCCTGCCCGCCAGCGATGACCCGACCCTGGGCCAGATCACCTTCGCCGAGCTCGAGACGGTGTTCGCCGAGCAGGCCACCGGCCTGCTCCAGGGCGGGGTTGACCTCATCATCATCGAAACCGCGCAGGACATCCTCGAGCTCAAGGCCGCCGTGCTCGGCGTCCGCCGCGCCGCCGTCGAGCAGAGCCGTTCGGTGCCGATCCAGTGCAGCGTGTCGCTCCTGCCCCAGGGCGGCAAAATGCTGCTCGGGACCGACATCAGCGCCGTGCTGGCGACGCTCGAGGCGCTCCGCGTCGACGCGATCGGCCTCAACTGCTCGACCGGTCCCGAGGACATGCGCGACGCGATCCGCTTCCTCGGGGAGTTCAGCCCGGTCCCGGTCCACTGCATCCCCAACGCCGGCCTGCCGATCCAGGGGCCCAACGGCGAGACCATCTTCCCCGAGGAGCCCGGGCCGCTGGCGGACGTGCTGGGGTCGTTCGTGGACCGCTATGGCGTCTCGATCGTCGGCGGCTGCTGCGGCACCACCCCGGCCCACATCGCGGCGATCGCCGAACGCGTCAAGGGGCATACGCCGGGAGCGCGACCCGAGCGCCGCCCCGCCCACGTCAGCTCGATGATCGCCGCCACGCCGCTGGTGCAGTCCCCGCGCCCGACGCTCATCGGCGAGCGCGTCAACTCCCAGGGCTCGCGCAAGGCCAAGGAGCTGCTGCTGGCCAACGATTACGACGGGCTGCAGGTCATCGCCGAGGACCAGGTGACGGGCGGCGCCCACGTGCTCGACGTGTGCGTCGCGCTCACCGAGCGCCAGGACGAGGCTGACCAGATGCGCGAGGTGGTCAAGCGGATCTCGCTCAGCCAGCCGGCGCCCATCCAGATCGACTCCACCGAGCCCGACGTGATCGAGGCCGCGCTCCAGCAGATCCCCGGCCGCGCGATCGTCAACTCGATCAACCTCGAGGCCGGCCGCGACAAGCTCGACCGCGTCGTGCCCCTCGCCGCACAGCACGGCGCCGCGGTGATCGCCCTGACGATTGACGAGGTCGGGATGGCCAAGACCGCCGAGCGCAAGGTGGAGATCGCCCAACGCATCACGGCGTACTGCTGCGACGAGCACGGCCTCGACCGCGATGCGCTCATCTTCGACTGCCTGACGTTCACGCTGACGACCGGGGACCCGGAGTGGCGGCCGAGCGCGGTAGCCACGATCGAGGGAATCCGCCAGATCAAGGCCGGGATCCCGGGCGTCCAGACATCGCTGGGCGTGTCCAACGTCAGCTTCGGCGTCGGCCTCCCGGCGCGCTCGGTCCTCAACAGCGTCTTCCTGCACCACTGCGTCGAGGCGGGCCTCGATCTGGCGATGGTCAACCCCAACCACATCACCCCGTATGCCGAGATCCCCGAGCTCGAGCGCGAACTGGCCGATGACCTGGTGTTCGATCGTCGCGAGGACGCCCTGGAGAAGTTCATCGCCCACTTCGAGTCCAAGGGCCCGGAGATCGAAGACGCCAACACCAAGGCCGACCCGACCGAGGGTATGGAGCCCGAGGAGGCGCTGCACTTCCACATCCTGCGCCGCAAGAAGGAGGGCGTGGAGGACTGGATCGACGCCAGCGTCGAGAAGATCGGCGCCGTCCCGACGCTCAACACCGTGCTGCTGCCGGCGATGAAGGAGGTCGGCGACAAGTTCGGCGCCGGCGAGCTGATCCTCCCGTTCGTGCTCCAGTCAGCCGAGGTGATGAAGCGCGCCGTGGCTCACCTCGAGCGCTACCTCGACAAGCTCGAGGGCTACACCAAGGGGACCGTCGTCCTGGCCACCGTCTTCGGCGACGTGCACGACATCGGCAAGTCGCTGGTCAACACGATCCTCACCAACAACGGCTACTCGGTGGTGGACCTCGGCAAGCAGGTGCCGATCTCCACGATCCTCGAGGCGGCAGTCGAGCACAAGGCCACCGCGATCGGGCTCTCCGCGCTGCTCGTCTCCACCTCCAAGCAGATGCCGGCGGCGGTGCAGGAGCTGCACGAGCGCCAGCTCGACTTCCCGGTCCTGATCGGCGGGGCGGCGATCAATCGCAACTTCGGCCTGCGCATACTCTACCCGCACGGCACCGAGTCCGACGACGTCTACAAGCCCGGGGTGTTCTACTGCAAGGACGCGTTCGAGGGGCTGGCCAAGATGGACCAGCTGATCGACTCCGAGCGCCGCCCGGAGCTGGTGACCAAGACCACGGCCGCCGCCCAGAAGCTGCGCGACGCGCCCCAGGTCACCGATGACGATGCCCCCGCCGTCACCGACGCGTCAGTCCGCAGCGCGGCGTCGACCGAAACGCCGGTGCCGGATCCGCCATTCTGGGGCGCGCGCGAAGTCGACGTGCCGCTGGACGAGGTCTACCACCACCTCGACACCCACGTCCTGTTCAAGCTCCACTGGGGCGGCCGGGGCGTCAAGGGGGACGAGTGGGCGCGGCTGCTGCGCGATGACTTCCAGCCGCGCCTGACCCGGATGTGGGCCCAGCAGACCTATCTGCACCCCCGCGCGCTGCTCGGCTACTTCCCGTGCAACTCCGACGGCAACGAGCTGATCGTCTGGGATCCCGAGGACTTCGACCCCGCCCACCCGCGCGAGCTGGAGCGGCTGGTGTTCCCGCGCCAGCCCCGGCACGACCGCATCTGCCTGGCTGACTTCTACCGGCCGGTCGGATCTG
>DATCFW010000213.1:0-12916 GCA_036509295.1 Solirubrobacteraceae bacterium
CCGCCCACCGGCTCCAGTCACCGTCGCGCCGGCGCGCTCGCAGCTCGATCCGGGCGCCGTCCGGCGCCGCCCACTGCACGCCGGCGAGCACGAACCGCCGGGGCGCCGCGATCAGCGGCGACGCGCCGCGCAGCTCGCCCAGCCAGTGGCTGAACACGCGGCCGCCGCTGCCCTCGCGCGCCATCGCGGCGGTCGGCGCCAGCAGCACCCCCGCGCCCGCCACGGCGGCGCCACCGAGGACGCGCCGCCGGGTCATGCGCGCATACGGGTTGTCGATCACAGCGGGAGCCTCCAGTGCAGCGAACGAGCTACGCGCCGCACGATTGCCAACACCGTGCGCCGGCGGCCCGGCGAGCCGACGGCATGGGCACGTCCGGCCGGAGCCACGACCGTAGCATCGGCGACCGTCGTCAGCGCCGGTGCGCCGATGAGCAACTTCTCAGCGCACCTTTAGCGCGGCCCCGCGTTCCCGGCGCGAGGATCCCGCCGTGTCGTTCAGGACGGAAGCGAACCCGCGCCGAGCTCGAGGATGAGACGCCTGCTGCCGAGCGCGGCCGCCGCCATCGGACTCGGCGTCGTCGCGGCCATCGGGCTGACGCTGGGAGCGTCGTCGGGAGCGCCCAGCCGCCGGCTCGCCGCGGCAAGCGCCGTCGTCCGTCCGGCGCCGGGCGGTCCTCGGTACGCCGTCGGCGAGCGAGTGATCACGTTCGTCGATCGCAGCCGGACGGTGACGTTCCCCGGGCGCGGTCCGGAGCCGCGAACGCTGGTCACGGTCGTCAGATACCCGGTGACCGGCTCCCCGGGACGCGTCGATCTCCGCAACGCGCCGCCGGACCGCGCCGCCGGGCCCTTCCCCCTGGTCGTCTTCGGGCACGGATTTGCGGTGACGCCGGCGACGTACTATCGCCTGCTGCACGCCTGGGCCCAGGCCGGCTACGTCGTCGCCGCGCCGGTGTTCCCGCGTGAGAACGCGAACGCTCCCGGCGGACCCGATGAGGCCGATCTGATCAATCAGCCTCGGGATGTCAGCGTGGTCATCTCGGGGCTGCTGGCCGCGAACGCGAGCCGGGGCGCGCTGCTGCGCGGCACGATCGAGCCGCGCGAGATCGCGGTCAGCGGGCAGTCCGATGGCGGCGAGACCGCGCTGGCCGTCGCCTATGACCGCTCTTACCGCGATCGTCGGGTGCGCGCCGCCGTCATCCTGTCCGGCGCCCAGATCCCCAGCGTCGCGGCGCTCGCCTTCGGTCGCGGTGAGCCCGCGCTGCTCGCCGCGCAGGGCACCGCCGATCAGGTCAACCGGCCCGCGAACACATACGCGTTCTTCGCGCTGGCCCAGCGTCCGAAGTTCCTGCTCACGCTGCTCGGCGCGCCGCATCTGCCGCCGTACACCGACGAGCGGCCCCAGCTCGGAATCGTGGAGCGAGTCACGATCGCGTTCCTGGACCGGTACCTGAAGGGCGACGGTGACGGATTGAGCCGGATGCGACGTGCCGGGGACCGGCGCGGCGTGGCGGAGCTCGTCGCCCGTCCGTGACCGCCCCGGAGGCGGGCGGGAGCCCTCAGCCAGGCTCAGCGCAGGATCGCGGTGCCCTGAACCGAGAACCCGTTGGGGACCGCCGCGGCACTGACGCTCGTCACCGCGACGTGGGGGGCCGAGAACAGCGTGAGCGTGGCGAAGCCGCCGAATGGGATATCCGGGGCCACCACCAGCTTCCCATCCTGGGCGCTCACCGTCGCATCCACGGTGGCGGTCACGCCGAACAGGGACGCGGTCCCCCGCAGGGTGAGGTGACCGCCGGTGGACGCCACCGGCGTCACCGATTGGAGGATCGGCAGCGCGGCGCGCAGGTCGGCCTCGCTCACGCGGGCGGTGGCGCGCAGCTGATCGCCGCGCTTGGTCAGGGTGGCGTCGTGGAGCGTGAGCAGCCCGTCGTCCACCTCCTGGGCCGATGCATCGAGCGTGCCGACGTCACCGGTCTGGTCAAGCGTGCCGGGCAGATCCGCGGCGGGCGGGCGATAGCGCCCGAGCCGCACCACCACCGTGTCGGCGTCATGCCACAGCAGCTCGATCGCCGGGAAGGCGCTCACCTGCACGCTGAGCACCTGGCCGGAGTGGGCGAGCTGATCACGGAGGCGCTGGGCGGCGATCCCGGGCAGCACGAGCTGAGCCACCACCAGGACGACGATCACCAGCGCGGCGACGCCGAGCACGGCTAGTCGCCGCATCGGGCCGGCGCCGCCGTTGCCCGAGCCTGAGTCACGCCAGCAACGCCCGGGCGGCGAGCACCGCCTGATCCATCAGCGGCCGCACGTCGAGCTCGGGCTCGGCGAGGCGCCGGATGGTCACGCCGTCGGCGAGGGCGAGCAGAAAGGTGGCGACATCGTCGGGGCCGGCGGTGAGCGTGAACACGCCGGCGTGGGACCCGGCGCGGAGCGCGTCGGCGAGCCGGGTCCGCGTCCGCCGGGCGAGCGCCGCCAGCTCGGCGGCGATCTCGGGGTTGCGCTGCCCGAGCGTGAGCAGCTCGTGGAACATCACCATCGCGCTGCGGCCCTCACCGAGGATCTCCTCGAGGCTGCGGACGAGCGCGTGGATGAGTTCATCGGCGCCGGTGGCGCTGGCGACGGCCTGATCGAGGGACTGGCTGCGCAGCTCGGACTCGCGCCGCACCGCCTCGACCAGCAACCGCTCCTTGGTGCCAAAGTAATAGTGCAGCAGCCCGCGCGAGACGCCGGCCTCGCGCGCCACGTGGTCAAACGTCGAGCCGGCGAAGCCCCGCTGCGCGACGCTGGTCCGCATCGCCTCGACGATCCGGGTCGCCTTGTCGGTGGGCAGGTCGCCGGCACGCGAGCGCTCGGGTGCGGTGGCCGCCTGCATCGGCGGCCGATTCTACGCCCGCCTCGCGGGGCGATGCGCTGGCGCGCGGGCCCTTAACCGGCGAGGGCGCCCAGCGGACGCCCCCAGCCAATCTCTGCGCGCTGCGCCCGGTCAGGCGGCGGTCACCGGACTCGCCGGTGGCGGCGCCGGCGTGCCGGCGGGCGGCGTGTACTGGAACTCCTCCTCGGCGCCGAACAGGGTGTCGAGCACCTTGGAGCGCAGCGACTCCGACGCGCCGAGGGCGACGCCGGCGCCGATCACCAGCAGGACGAGCTTGCGGCCCAGCCGCCCGCGCTTGCGCTTGGCGGTGGGGTTCTTGGGCGCATCGGACAGCGCCATGAACACATCGCGGGCGGACTCGGCCGCCTGACGCAGGTCGCCCTGGAGCTTCTTGTCCTCCAGCAGCGCCTTCTGGGGCGCCTTGCTGCCGAGCAGGCGGTCATACGCGCTCTTGGCCGAGTCGATCGTCGCGCGGACGTTGTCGCGCAGCGTCGAGTCGTCGATCAGGCGCTGAAGGTACGGATTGTCCTTGGCGATGCTCGCCAGGTCGGCGGTACTGAACGGCACCGCCTTAGCGACTTTCTTGCGTCGTGATGCCATTGGGCTCCCTCGGGTCCTTGGGGCGGGTCAAGTCGTCAGGATACGCGATACCCCTTCTGCCGCCGCGCATTCAGCGCGGCCTCCAGAACCTCGTCGATCGCCGCCACGAAGACGAATGACAGCGTGCGGCGCAGGTGCGCCGGAATCTCGTCGATGTCCTGCTCGTTGTGCGCGGGCGCGATGACCGTATGGATGCCGCTGCGCTGCGCGGCCAGCGCCTTTTCCTTGAGCCCGCCGATCGGCAGCACCTGCCCGGTGAGCGTCACTTCGCCGGTCATCGCCACGTCGGCTTTCACGGCCCGGCCCGACAGCAGCGAGGCCAGCGCCGTGACCATCGTCACCCCGGCGCTGGGACCGTCCTTGGGGATCGCCCCGGCCGGCACGTGGATGTGGATGTCATGGGTGGCGAACCAGTCGACGGGCAGGTCGGGGACCAGGTCCGCGGCATTGGCGCGGACATAGGACAGCGCCGCCTGGGCTGACTCGCGCATCACATCGCCGAGCTGCCCGGTGATCGTCAGCCGGCCGCTGCCCGACATCGCCGTGGCCTCGACGAACAGCACCTCCCCGCCGACCGGCGTCCACGCCAGGCCGGTCGCCACCCCGGGTCGGGAGGTCCGCCGCCGCGTCTCGGAGTGAAACGTGCGCTTGCCGAGCAGCTCGCGGACGCGTGGCTCGCTCACCGTCACCTTGCGGGTCTGCGTGCCTTCGGCGACGCGGCGCGCGACCTTGCGCGCCACGCTGCCGATCTCGCGCTCCAGCTGCCGCACCCCGGCCTCGCGGGTGTAGTGGGCGATGATCGCCGCCAGCCCGGCGTCGGTGAACGCGATCCGCGACGGCGTGAGCCCGTTGCGCTCGATCTGGCGCGGCACGAGGTAGCGCTTGGCGATCTGAAGCTTCTCGGACTGCGTGTAGCCGGCGAGCTGGATGATCTCCATCCGGTCGCGCAGCGGCCCCGGGACGGTGTCGAGATTGTTGGCCGTGGTGATGAACATCACGTTGGACAGGTCGAACGGCAGATCGAGGTAGTGGTCACGGAACGTGCTGTTCTGCTCGGGATCGAGCACCTCGAGCATCGCGCTGGCCGGATCGCCGCGGAAGTCGGCGCCCATCTTGTCGATCTCATCGATCATGAACAGCGGGTTGTTCGCACCGGCGTCGCGCAGCGCGCGCACAACCACCCCCGGCATGGCGCCGATGTAGGTGCGGCGATGGCCGCGGATCTCGGCCTCGTCGCGGACGCCGCCGACGCTGATGCGCTCGAACCGACGGCCGAGCGCGCGGGCCACCGAGCGCCCGAGTGACGTCTTGCCGACCCCCGGTGGGCCGACGAACGTGAGGATCGAGCCGGCCGGCTGGCGCTCCGAGTCGGTGAGCAGCGAGCGCACGGCGAGGAACTCGAGGATCCGGTCCTTGACCTGCTCGATGTCGTAGTGGTCGGTGTCGAGCACCTTCCGGGCATGGGCGAGGTCGAGGTTGTCCGCGGTGGAGATGCCCCACGGCAGCGACGCGATCCACTCCAGGTAGCTGCGGACCACCCCGTACTCGGCCATCGCCGGCTGGAGACGCTCGAGCCGGCCGAGCTCGCGCTCCACCTGCTTGGAGACCTCCTCGGGCAGGGTCAGCGCCTCGAGCCGGGTGCGTAGCTCGTAGGCCTCCGCCTGGGCCTCGTCACCCTCGCCCAGCTCGTCCTGGATCGCCTTGAGCTGCTGGCGCAGGAAGTACTCCCGCTGCCCCTTCTCCAGCTCGGAGTGCACCTGGGTCTGGATCTTGGTGTCCAGCGCCACCACCTCGAGCTCGCGGGCCAGGATCTCTGACAGCCGCCGCAGCCGCTTGGTGACGTCGAGCTGCTCGAGCAGCGCCTGCTTGTCGCCGGTCGGCAGTCGCAGCGCCCCCGAGATGAGATGGCTGAGCATCACCGGGTCATCGACGTTGGCCACCATCACCTGCAACTCCTCGGGCAGGTACGGAACCTGCCCGATGATGCTCGAGAAAGTGCGCTGTACGTTGCGGGCGAGCGCCTGGAGCTGGGCGCTCTGCCTCACCTTGTCCGGCGCCGCCGCGACCTCGGCGACGAGGTACGGCTCGGTCTCGATCCACTCGCGCACGCGGATCCGCGGGCCGCCCTGGACGAGCGCGCGCAACGTGCCGTCGGGCAGCCGCACCATGCGCGCCACCGTGCCGAGCACGCCGACGGAGTACAGATCATCCGGCCCCGGGCTCTCCACCTCGGGGTCGCGTCCGCCGATGAGGGCGACCGAGCGGTCTCCGCGCAGCGCGTCGTTGACCAGCTCGATGCTGCGCTGCTGACCGATGTTGAGCGGGATGACCAGCTCGGGGAAGGTGACGGCGTCGCGCAGCGGCAGCACGCCGATCCGCGCCGGAAGCCGGCGAGTGCCGTCCGCGTCGTCCGCGGTCGGGTCGGCGCTCGCGCCGACGTCGATCGCCGTCATCGGGGATCGCCGCTCGGGATCGGGGCCGCCCGCCCCTCTCGGAGCCGACGCTCGGGATCGCGCCGCTGAGGCTCGATCGGCACCGCCCGGCGGCGCTCGATTCGCCCGACCAACGGCAGCTCGACGCGGAGCATCCCATCCTCGTAGCGCGCGGTGATGCGATCAGCGTCGACGTCGGCCCCGAGCTCGATCAACCGGCGAAACGATCCCCGCTCGATCTCGATCTGCTGGTACACCTCGCCGGTGGGAACCGCTGGTCCGCGCCGCCCGGCCAGGAACAGCTTGCGGCCCTCGATCTGGAGCGCTATCTCGTCGATGCTCATCCCGGCCAGCTCGGCGGTGACGATCGCCCGGGGCGGATCGGACGCGTAGGCGACGTCCACCGCGGGCCACCGGCCGGTGGCCCGCCGCGACAGGCCGCTGCGCTCGAAGACGTCCCCGAACAACTCGTCCATCTCCCGCCGCATGCGATCGAAGTTGGCAAACAGGTCGCGCTCGGCCATGGTCTGGAAAGCGTATCTCCGGCGTCAGTTCCGGGGGGCCTGGTACGACATCAGACCGTGTACACGGCGCCCTCGCTGGCGAGCTCCACCGGGCCGCCGAAGCTGGTGGCCGCCTCGGCCCGAGTCCGGTCGGCATCCAGCTCGTCGGAGTAGTGGGTGAGGACGAGTCGCCGGGCACCGGCGACCTTGCCGTGCTCGCCGGCTTCCCGCGCGGTGAGATGGCCGCGCACCCCGTCGCGCTCGGGCCGCGGGAGCGTCGCCTCGATCAGGAGCATGTCGGTGTCGCGGGCGAACTGGACCAGCTCCGGGTTGGGGCGGCAGTCGGCGCCGAACGTGAACCGGGACCCTTTGTTGGACAGCTCGACGGCGTAGGTGGCAACGTAGTGGGGGACCTCGCAGAAGCGGACCGTGAGCGGGCCGACGGAGAGCTCCTGCGACGCCTCGTACTCGTGGATGGCAAAGGCGCCATCGATCAGGTCATCCGAGCCCCAGCAGCTGACGACCCGCCGCAGCACGTCGGTCCCGCCGGCGGGCAAGTACAGCTGCGGGCGCGCCGGCGCTTCGGTGCCGGGCCAGCCGCCGACCGGGACCGGCTGCTGGCGCGGGGCATAGCGCAGCGCGTAGCTGAATGGCACCAGGTCCAGGAAATGATCGGCGTGCATGTGGGTGATGAGCACCGCATCGACCGCGACGTAGTCACACACCGGGCGCAGCTTGGAGAACACCCCGTTGCCGCAGTCCAGCAGCAGCGTGAACCCATCCTGCTGGATGAGATATCCGCTGCACGCCCCGGCCGCGTCCTGCCACGACGGTGACTTCCCGAGCACCGTGACCTGCACTCTCGCTCCTCTCTGCTTCCTGGTCACACTCTAGTGTCCCGATTTCGTGGACCCGGTGCACCTGCACATGCCCTGGCTGCTCGGGACCGTCTCGCACCGGTTCCAGGTCTCGACGCTCGCGTTCGGAGCCCTGCTGGTGATCGGCGCCGCGCTGTCGGGCGTGGCCCGCCGCAGCTTCGTGTCGCTGACGGCGGTGTTCGTGGTGGCCGGATTTCTGCTCGGGGACGGCGCCACCGGCGTCCTGCACTTCGACGCGCGCGCGCCGTTCGTCGCCGGGCTGGCCACCGTGGCGCTGATCGTGATCCTGTTCCGCGACGGCCTGGAGGTGGACAGCGAGCTGCTGGCGTCCCACTGGCATCTGCCGTTTCGCAAGCTGGTGCTGGCGATGCCGCTCACCGCCGTGATCGTCGCGGTGGCCACGCGGGTGCTCACCGGTCTGTCGTGGACCGAGAGCTTCCTCGTCGGCGCGCTGCTCTCGCCGACCGACCCGGTGCTCTCCTCCAACGTCGTCACCAACCCGCGCGTGCCGGCTGTGGTGCGCAACTCGCTCAACCTCGAATCCGGGCTCAACGACGGTCTCGCGCTCCCCGCGGTGCTGGCGCTGAGCGCCGCGCTGTCCACCGGCGGCGGTCACTTCGTGTGGTGGCGGTTCGTCATCGTGAACCTCGTCCTGGGGTTCGCCGTCGGCGTGGTGCTCGGCCTCGCCGCCGCCTGGCTGGCCCCGCGTGAGCCCGCCTCGCCCGCCTCGCCCGCCTCGCCCGCCTCGCCCGAGCGCGACATCCCCGCCCACCAGCGCGCGCTGTTCGCCCTCGGCGTGGCGTTCGCCACCTACGGCACGACGGTGCTCATCCCCCACGGCAACGGGCTGATCGCCGTGTACGTCGCGGCCATCGTGCTCGGGATCCGCCGCCCGGACGTCCGCCGGCAGTTCGAGCGCCAAGCGGCGGACCTGGTCGAGATCGTCAAGCTCGGGATCTTCGTCGTGTTCGGCGCGGTGCTGACCCTCGACGGGCTGTTTGCATCCGGCTGGGCGGCGGTGGGCGTGGTCGCGGTCACGCTGTTGCTGGCCCGCCCGGTGTCGGTGTTCGTGGCGTTGGCGCGAACCGACACCGACGTCGCCACGCGGGCGTTCATGTCGTGGTTCGGCCCCAAGGGAGTGGCGACGATGACCTTCTCGCTGCTCGTCCTCAGCCAGCCGATCCGCTCGGGCCCGACGATCTTCAACCTGGCGGCACTGACGGTGTTCTGCTCGATCCTCCTCCACGGCGCCACCGACACCGCCGGAGCGAACTGGATGGCAGCCCGCGCCGAAGGGGCCGGCACCGACGGTCAGGCGTGAGGGCTTAGTTGGTTAGTGACCGTCGCGATCGCCGTGGCGCGAGGTGTCCATCACCCAGCCCATAAAGATGGCGATCAGCACGAACGCGATGAATCCGCCGAGCAACGGCCAGTACATGGCGGTAAAGATATACGAGGGCGGGTCGGACGGGCTCCGGCGAGTCGGGCGCCGCCGCCGCGCCGGCACATCAGGCGTGGAGCGCGACCTGCTCGCTGGGTGACGGGAACGCCCACGCCACCTGGAGGCGACGCTCCTGGCGGAAGACGAAGCGCAGCTGACTGGGCGGCCGCAGGCCGTCCGGGTGCGCCGGCCGAAACGTGCCGCAGGGCCCGGAGTCGGCCACCGCGCAGAGGAGGTTCTGACCAAAGAAGCAGTTTTCACAACTCGCCTTCGCCGGCGTCCGACCGTTCGCCATACCTGTCCTACACCTCGTTCCCAACTGAAAGCTCGATTGACGGCAGGGCGGGCATCAAAGCGGATTGCACCCCCTCGCACAACGGCGAACTCCGGAAATCGCAAGCTTTTCCCATCTCAAAAAATCCCTGCAAATTCCGGGGTGTTTCGTGAATCCGGTGAGTACTCGCCGCAATTTCCGTAGCTTTCGCTCCGAGATGACCGCCTTCGACGACGACGACGCCAGCCGCTCGCTGCGGTCGCTGGCCGACTACGAACGCGCGGCGCTGCCGACGATGAGCCCGGAGGCGCGCAGCTACATCGAGGGCGGCGCGGCCGATGAGATCACCCTGGGCGACAACGTGGCGGCGTGGGCGCGGCTCGCGCTGCGCCCGCGGGTGCTCGTCGGGCCGGCGGCGTGCGACCTGCGGGTGCAGCTGCTCGGCGCGACCCGGGCCCACCCGATCCTCGTCGCGCCGACGGCGTTCCAGCAGCTCGCGCATCCCGACGGCGAGATCGCGATCGCTCAGGCGGCGGCGGCGACCGACACGCTGATGTGCGTCTCAACGCTCGCCAGCACCGGGCCGGCGGCGGTGGCGCAGGCCGTCCCGGATCATCCGCGCTGGTTCCAGCTCTACGTGTTCGTCGATCGCGGCATCACCCACGAGCTGATCCGCAGCGCGGCGGATCACGGCTATGAAGCGCTGGTGGTGACGGTTGACCGGCCCGTCCTCGGCCTCCGCGAACGCGAATGGCGCAGCGATGTGCGCAACGTCAGCCGGCGCGGCCCCAGCGCGCCCGCCCCCGCCGCCGGCGACCCCGAGCAGGGCACCCCGCCGGCGGACTACTCCGCGCTGATCGACGGCGATCTGCGGTGGTCTGACATCGAGCGCTTCGTCGCCGAGAGCCCGCTGCCCGTCCTGGTGAAGGGGATCCTCACCGCGGAGGATGCGGAGCTGGCGATCCAGCACGGGGCCCGCGGGATCATCGTGTCCAACCACGGCGGCCGTCAGCTCGACACCGCGCTGTCGGGCGCCGACGCGCTCGCCCCGATCGCCGACGCTGTCGCGGGCCGGATCGACGTGCTCGTTGACGGCGGCATCCGCCGCGGCACCGACGTGGTCAAGGCCCTGGCGCTCGGCGCGCGGGCGGTGCTCGTCGGACGGCCACTCACCTGGGGGCTGGCGCTGGGCGGCGCGCGCGGCGCCCAGCACGTGCTCGAGATCCTGCTGGATGAGCTGCGCAACGCCCTCGTGCTCTCCGGCTGTCCGCGGGCGGCCGACTTGGACCGGAACTACGTGACGCCGGCCCCGTGGGCGCGGTAGTGCGCGCCGGCTCCCGCGGATCGGCGCGGCCGGCACCGTGAACATCCTCGTGACCGGCGCCACCGGTTACGTCGGATCGCTGATGATTCCCCGCCTCCAGCGCGACGGGCATCTCGTCCGCGGTTTCGCTCGGACCCCCGACCGGGTGACCGCCGACATCCCGGTCATCATCGGGGATGCGATCACCGGTGACGGCCTGGATCGAGCGCTGCATGGGGTCGACGTCGCTTACTTCCTCATTCACTCCATGGAGCCGTCCGCCGGCGACCCGTTCGCGTCGCGTGAACGGACGGCCGCCGAGCGGTTCGCAGCGGCGGCGAGCGCTGCCGGGGTGGCGCGGATCATCTACCTGGGCGGGCTCGTGCCGGACGGCGGCCCCCAGTCGGCTCACCTGGCCAGCCGCCTGGCGGTGGAGGACCTCCTGCGCGCGGCGGTGCCCGACTCGGTGGCGCTGCGCGCCTCGATCGTGATCGGGGCTCGGTCACGCTCGTTCCGGTTCCTGGTGCGGCTGGTGGAGCGGCTCCCGGTACTGGCCCTTCCCGCCTGGCGCACCCACCGGACCGCGCCGATCGACGAGCGCGACATCGTCGCGATGCTGGCCGCCGCGGCCACCAGCGTCGCGGCCCGCGGGGCGACGCTGGACGTCGGCGGACCCGACGTGGTCACCTATGGCGAGCTGGTTGACCGGATCGCGGACCTGATGCTCGTCAGTCGCCCGGCGCTGCGCTTCAAGCGACTGACCGTGACACCGGTCGCCAGTCGAGTGGCGGCGGTGATCGCCGGTGAGCAGCACGAGCTGATCGGGCCGCTGATGGAGAGCCTGGAGAGCGATCTGCTCCCCGCCGACAACCGCGCCGCCGAGCTGCTGGGCGTGCGGCCTCACCGGTTGAGTGCGGCGATCGAGCACGCCCTGGCGGAGTGGGAGCGCGACGAGCCGCTGGCGGCACGTTGAGCGCGGCCCCGGTCCGGGACGTTAGTCTGCGCGAGCGATGAGCACCGTTTCGGCCAAGATCCAGATCGAGGCACCGATCGCGCGGGTGTGGGAGACCGTCATGGATCCCCACCGGCTCGGTGAATGGGTGACGATCCACAAGTCGGTGTCCCACGTGTCTGACTCCCCCCTGCGCCGGGGCTCGACGATGGATCAGGCGATGCACGTGCGCGGCCTGACGTTTCGCGTCCACTGGACGCTGATGGCGTTGGACAGTCCGCATCGTGCCGAATGGGAGGGCGGAGGGCCGGCCCACTCCACCGCGATCATCCGCTACGAGCTGTCGAGCGACGATGCGGAACGGACGATGTTTCAGTACACCAACGAGTTCCACCCTCCGGGCGGGCGCCTCGGCAGCGTGGCCAGCCGGATCATCGTCGGCGCGACATCCGAACGTGAAGCCCACAGTTCACTCGCGCGGCTGAAGGCACTCCTGGAGCGCCCGGGGCGGCCCACATAACGTCATTTGCTGTCACGGGTTGTATCTTCCTAGACCAACACGTCTAAGACACCTCGGAGGTGGCCTACTTTGGCAGATTTCGTTGACAGTACGGTGAGGGACATCGACAGCCGCTTGAGCGAGCTCAAGCAGGAGGTCACCAAGCTCGAGGCGGCGCGAGTCGCGCTCGTCGGGGGTCGCCGTGGACCGGGTCGTCCGCCCACTGCCAATGGCGCCACCACCGCCACCGCGCGTCGTCGTCCCGCTCGCCGGGCGGCCGGCCGGCCCCGTGGCCGCCGCGGCGGCAACACCCGCGCCAACCAGGCACTGGCGCTGGTGCGCGAGAAGCCCGGCATCACCATTCCGGAGATCGCCGAGTCGCTCAAGATCGAGCCGAACTACCTGTACCGCGTCATGCCGAAGCTGGTCGAGGACGGCCAGGTCAAGCGTGACGGTCAGGGCTGGCACGCGGCCTGACGCGCGACCTACCGGCGGACGGCCTCGTCACCGTACCGTCGCCCCGGATGCTCAGGATGAGCGCCCGTGTCGCACCCCGGGGACCGGAACACGGCACGCTGCCGCCGCGATCGAGTGATCGCGGCGGCTCGACGACTGTCTCAGGTCACTAGATCAGACCCAGCTGCTTGACGGCGTCACGCTCGTCGGTCAATTCCTTGACGGAGGCGTCGATCCGGGTGCGTGAGAACTCGTCGATCTCGAGACCCTCGACGATCGTGTAGGCACCGCCCTGACACGTACACGGGTAGCCGGTGAAGATCCCCTCCTGGACCCCGTAGCTGCCATCCGAGGCGATCGCCATCGACACCCAGTCGCCGCTGGGCGTCCCGCGCACCCAGTCACGGACGTGATCGACGGCGGCGTTGGCGGCTGACGCGGCGCTCGACGCGCCCCGCGCCTCAATGATCGCCGCGCCACGCTTCTGCACGGTGGGGATGAACTCGTTCTCGATCCAGTCCTGGTCACCGACGGCCGCGGCCGCGTCCGCGCCCTTGACCTTGGCGTGGACCACATCCGGATACTGGGTGGCCGAATGGTTGCCCCAGATGGTCATGTTCGTCACTTCGCTGATGGCGGCGCCCGTCTTGCGCGCGACCTGGGCGATGGCACGGTTGTGATCCAGCCGCATCATCGCGGTGAA
>DATCFW010000214.1:0-7073 GCA_036509295.1 Solirubrobacteraceae bacterium
CAACCACCTGTCGCGGGCGATCGAGCGCCGGGCCGATCACTTCTCGCTGAAACTGGCCGGCGCCCCGGACGCGTTCGTGTCTTTCGAGCGGACGATCGCGCTGCAGAACGTCGCTGATCTCGATCCCCCGCGCTGGGTCACCCGGCTGCTGGCCAGCCACCCGCCGACGGCCGAGCGGATTGGCGCCGCGGTGGCCTTCGCCCAGGCCGCCTGAGGGCCGCCGCGGGGCCGATCCCCCACGCGGATGCGAAATCGCGTCTCCAGTACTCGATTTGTCATCCACGTCGGAGCCGGGGTCCGCCGGCAACGGGCGCCGGCGCGGGACGCGCCGCTACTCGGGGGCGCGGAGCACGATCACGCAGTTCTGGCCGCCGAAACCGAACGCGTTCGCCGCGGTCGTGCGGACCTGCGCGCGCCGGGCCTGCAACGGGACGTAGTCGAGGTCGCACTCCGGATCGGGCGTCTCGAGGTTGGTCGTCGGCGGCAGGATGCCGTCGCGGATCGCCAGCAGGCAGACCATCGCCGACAGCGCGCCGGCGGCGCCGATCAGGTGGCCGACCATCGACTTCGGCGAGCTGGCGGGGATGGAGTCGGCGTGAGCGCCGAGCGCCGTCCGGATCGCCCGCGTCTCGGCGGCGTCGTTGGCGCGGGTGCCCGTGCCGTGGGCGCAGATGTAGTCCAGCTCGGACGGCGCCACGGCGGAGTTGCGCAGCGCGAGCTCGATCGCCCGGGCGGCATGTGTCCCCGATGGCTCCGGCGCGCTGATGTGGAACCCGTCGGAGGTGAGCGCGCCCCCGGCGACCGTGCCGTAGGCAGTGGCACCGCGGGCCTGGGCGTGCTCAGCGGACTCGACGACCAGCACGACCGCGCCCTCGCCGAACACGAACCCGTCACGATCGGCGTCAAACGGCCGGCTGGCCGACTGCGGGGCGTCGTTTCGCTCCGACAGCGGCCCCATCAGCGCCAGCCCGGCGAACATCGCCTTGGCGATCCCGGCATCCGTGCCGCCGGCGATCACGACGTCGGCCTCGTCGCTGAGGATGAGGCGCCGCGCCTCGAGCAGCGCCGCGGTCCCGCTGGCGCAGGCGAGCGCTGACGCGTTCACCGGCCCGTGGACGCCGAGATCGATCGCGACTTCGCAGGCCGCCATATTGAGGATCGTGGACGGCACGAAGTACGGGCTCAGCTCGCGGGGTCCGCCCTCGACGAGCGCCCGAACGTTGCGCTCGACCTCGGGGCTGCCGGCGACGGCGGCGTTGATCACCACACCGGTGCGCTCGGATTCGGGGGAGGCGTCGAACCCGGCATCGGTCACCGCCTCGCGGGCGGCGACGATTGCCAGCTGGCTGAAGCGCGCCGAGCGGCGAAACCGCTTGGCGCCGAGCAGCGCCTCGCCGTCGAACCCGCGGACCTCGCCGGCGATGCGCACCGGCAGGTCAGACGCGTCGAAGCTCTCGATCGGCCCGATTCCCGAGCGGCCGTTGACCAGGCCATTCCAGGTGTCGGGCGCGTTCAGGCCGAGCGGGGTGACGGCGCCGATCCCGGTCACCACGGGGTCCCGGCGCTTGGGCTGGCCGGTCACAGGCGCTGCAGCCGGCCATCGGCGGCGTCGCGCGCCGCCAGCTCACGCAGCTGGTAATGCACCTTCTTGCCGGTCGCGGTCATCGGCAGCTCGGGCACGAACCGGTAGGCGCGCGGGCGCTTGTACGCCGCCAGCATCGGATGGCCGTGGCAGTGAGCCTCGCACGCGGCGGCGTCGAGCGATGGGTCCGATGCCACCACGTAGGCGACCACCAGCTCGCCCCACCGTTCGTCGGGCAGCCCGACGACGGCGGCGTCGGCGACCCCGGGATGCTCGGCCAGCACCGCCTCGACCTGGGTCGGATGGATGTTCTCCCCGCCGGAGATGATCATGTCGTCCTTGCGCCCGACGATCGTCACGTACTCGTCCTCGTCCCAGGTGGCGAGATCGCCGATGTACAGCCAGCCGTCGTGGAACCGGGCGGCCTGCTCGTCGGGCTGGTTGACGTAGGCGTAGCCGGACTTGACCGAACGCACCGCCACCTCGCCGATCTCGCCCCCGTCTTTGGCGGCATGATCACCGGGATCGGCCAGCCGATCCTCGTAGATCCGCACGACGGCCACATCGTCATCGGTGCAGGCGCGGCCGGCCGAGCCGGCGTGCTCGGGGAGGTCACTGGGCCGCAGGAAGGTGTTCCAGAACGCCTCGGTGGTGCCGTAGCCGTTGAAGATCCGCGTCGTCAGGGTCTCCTGGTAGCGCAGGCAGGCCTCGCGGTCCAGCGGCGCGCCCATCGTCACGATCCCGCGCAGCGCGCTGAGGTCCCGGGGCCGGGCCGTCTGCTCGGCGGTGAGCATCGCCAGGTTGGTGGGGGCGCCGATCAGGAACGTGAGGTGGTGCTCCTGGACCCAGTCGAGCACCGTGACCGGGTCGAACTGGCGCAGGGCGACGGCTTCGGCGCCGCAATACAGCACCGGGTTGGGCCCGCCCGAATACAGGCCCCCGCGATGAAACCACGGCGTCATGTTGAGCGTGCGGTCCTCGGGCGTGAGCGGGAAGTGCATGATCACGTCGTGGGCGGAGAGCACGTCGACCAGCCCGCTCAGCGACACCCCTTTGGGCATGCCGGTTGTGCCCGAGGTGTAGAGGCGGGTCGTCTCGTCGAAGGTCGACACCGCCGGGAGATCCATGACCGGGCCCCCGCGGCCGGCGTCGATCAGCTCCGACAGGGGAGTGGCGTCACCAGGCGGCCCGGCCACCGCCACCACATGGGGATCGTGTCGGGCGCGGGCCAGCGCGTCGGCGGCGGTCCCCGCCAGCGCCGCGTCGTAGATGAACGCCCGCGGGCGGCTGTCATCGAGGACATGCGCGACCTCGCCGGCGGACAGGCGGAAGTTGATGGGGGCGGCGATCGCCCCCAGGCGCATGGCCGCCAGCCACACCAACACGAACTCGGGGCCGTTGAACAGCGAGAACACGACCGCCTCACCGCCGGCCACCCCGGCGCGGGTCAGACCGACGGCCAGCCTCCCGGCGTCGGCCCACAGCTCGGCATAGGTCCAGCGCCGGCCGCTCGCCGGATCGTGCAGGGCCGGCCGGTTGGCGTAGCGGTGGCTGTTGCGCTGGACGCCGGCGAGGTAGGTGAAGTTGCGCTCGAACACCTGCCGGAACGCCGACGGGTCATAGCGGTAGGCCGGACCGTCGCTCAACCGCGCGCCTCCGCCGGGGCGCCGTGGGGCGCGAGTCCAGCGAGCAGACGCGAGCGCACCTCGGCGAGGCGCTCGTACTGGGTCAACGGCTCATGGCCGAGTGGCATGAACAGAAACTCCCGCACGCCGGCCCGTCGGTAGGCATCCAGCTGCTCCACGGCGCCGTCGATGCTATCCAGCAGGGTCCAGCGCTCGATCGCCGCCAGCCCCATCCGGTACTGGCCGCTGATGTGGGCCTCGGCCTCGGCGCGGGCCCGGGCGCGATCGTCATCGACGTTGATTCCGACGAGCAGCGCCGTGCCCGGTGTCGGCCGGCCCTCGTGCTCGGCGAGCTCGGCCAGCTGCGCGGAGCGCTCGGCGATCCGTTCCGGGGTGAGCCACATCGGCAGCCACATGTCGCCGTGTCGCGCCGCGCGCCTCAGCGCGGGCTCGCCGCGGCCGCCGACGTAGATCGGCGGCGGAGCCGCCATGAACGGCTCCAGGCCCGGGGACCGGATCGTCTGGCTGCGCCCCTCGTACTCGACGGCGCGGCCGGTGAGCAGGTCACCGATGACGTGCAGCGCATCGTCCAGCCGAGCGCCGCGCTGGCTGACCGGCACGCCGGCGGCCATGAACTCGTCGGGGAACTCGCCGCCGACACCGACCCCGAGCCGGAGGCGACCGCCGGATAGGACGTCGATCGTGATGAGCTGCTTGGCCGCCCACGCCGGCGCGCGCAGCCCGAGCAGCATCACGCTGAAGCCGAGGCCGATCCGGCGCGTCACCGCGGCGGCGGCGGCGAGCGTGGCGGGCGCATCGAGGCCCGGTGCCGGGCAGGCGAGGTGATCGCCGACCCAGGCGGCATCGAAGCCGAGCTCCTCGGCGAGCTGCGCGGCGGCGACGATCTGCGGTGGGCCGCCGCTGCGCACCGCGTCGAAGTTCGGCAGCAGGACGCCGCAACGCGGGATCGCCGCGCCATTGCGCCATGCCACCGCCGAATCGACGGGCTGAGCGCCCGCTCGGGTCATGTCCACTGGTCTACGGCCCGGCCACCGGGATCGGCAGCGAGCTATTCCTCTTCGTCGTATTCGTCGGCCGCGGCGTCATCGCTGCCGCCGAACTCGGGCAGGTTCTTGATCCCCTCGCGGGTCTGCCACTTGGAGTAGTTGTCCTGCATCGCGTCGATCAGCTCGCGCATGAACTTCGGCGACAGGTTGACGCGGCTGACGACGACGCCGGGGATCTCCTCGTCCTCGACCTCGTGATCGACGCGGGCGAACGTGATCGTGAACTCATAATCCGAGTGGCTCACGTTGGCGAAGTTCGAATACACGCCGGCCATGATCTCCGGCGAGAAGTGGATGTTGATGTGGCGCTCGGGCGTGTTGGGATCGTCCATATGCACGTAGTATCCCATCGTGCGGATCGTCGTCGTCGCCGTGGGCAGGTTGCGCCCTCCGTTCGCCGACGACGTGCAGCACTATCAGAAGCTGCTCGCCGGCCACACCCGGCTGGAACTGGTCGAGGTTCGCGAGGACGATCACGTGGGCCGCCGGCTGCCTGACCGGGCGTTCGTCTCGCTGCTGCACCGCGAGGGCGAGCAGCCCGATTCACTGCGATTCGCCCGGTTCCTGGAGGACCGGCGCCAGAACGGCCGCGACCTGTGCTTCGTGATCGGTGGCCCGTTCGGCCTGGACCTCGATCACGTCGATCATCGCCTGTCGCTGGGGCAGATCACCCTGCCCCACCAGCTCGCTCGGGTCGTGCTGCTCGAGCAGCTCTATCGCGCGCACAAGATCCTCGCTCGTGAGCCGTATCACTACTGAGCGCTCGTGACCCCTGACCGCCGAGAGCTGCGCGATTTCACCCGGCGGCTGGGGATCCTGCTGGCGGCGCTGGCCGGCGTCGTCGTGCTGGGGACGATCGCCTTCTCGATCACCGAGGGGACGTCCGTGGGGTACTCGTTCGCGTGGACGCTGGACACGGTCACGACGCTGGGCGCGATGGCCGATCCGCACGACACCCCGGGGCGCGTGATCGTCGTCGCGCTCGAGCTGTTTGGCATAGGTACGCTTTTCTATGGCCTGGCGACGGTGGCGGAGTTCTTCGTCTCGGGCCAGCTCAGCGGGCTGCTGCAAGAGCGCCGCAACCAGCGCATGATCGACTCCTACTCAGACCACTTCATCATCTGCGGCTTCGGTCGGGTCGGGCGCCAGGTGGCCCGCGATCTCGGCGTGGCCGGCGTCCAGCATGTGGTCATCGACAGCAATCCGAGGCACCGGGAGCGTGCCGAGGTGCTGGGGCTGCGCTACCTCGAGAACGATGCCGCCGACGACGAGGTGCTCCTCGGGGCCGGGATCGAGCGCGCGCGGGCGGTGATCGCCTGTGTCGACTCCGACGCCGACAACATCTTCATCGTCCTCACCGCCCGGGGCCTGCGACCCGACGTCCTGATCATCGCTCGCGCGTCGGCCGAGGACTCGGAGCGCAAGCTGCTGCGCGCCGGGGCCGATCGAGTGATCTCTCCGTACAAGACCTCCGGCACCGAGATGGCGAGGGTGGCCCTGCACCCGCAGGTGGCCGGCGCCCTGCAGGTGGCGGACTATCGGATGGAGGAGATCGAGGTGCCGGTGTCGTGTGAGGGCGCCGGGAAGACGATCGAGCAGGTGCGCGGGGACTCGGTGATCGTCGCCGTGCGCCATACCGACGGACGGCTCGAGCCCCAGCCGGCGCCCGAGTCGGTGATCGCCAGCGGCGACATGCTGGTCGCCATCGGGCGGCCGATGGCGATCGAGCGCCTCGAGACGCTGTTTCAGCCCGTCGCGGTGCGCAGCGCGTGAGCGCGCCCCTACGGCAGCTGCGGGCCGCGGTGACGCGGGCGGCGGCGGCGATCGTGAGCGACGGCGTGGCGGTTCCGTCGCCGATCCGGGTGGATCGGCCCAAACGGGCCGGTCAGGGCGACTACTCCACCAACGTGGCGATGCTCCTGGCGCCACTGCTCAAGGCCGCCCCGCGGGAGATCGCCGAGCGCGTCGCGACCGCGCTGGCCCGGGAGCTCGGCGCCGAGCTGGTGCGCTACGAGGTCGCCGGGCCCGGCTTCATCAACCTCTTCCTGTCCGATGCCTGGCATCGTGGTGCGCTGCGCACGGTGCTCGATGCGGGCGAGCGGTTCGGAGCCGGCGGCGCGGACCCGGCCCGCCGGGTGCTGGTGGAGTTCGTGTCCGCCAATCCCACCGGTCCGCTCGTCGCCGCCAGCGGCCGGCACGCGGCCTATGGCGACGCGCTCAGCCGGATCCTGGCCCATCACGGTCACGCCGTCTCGCGCGAGTACTACTTCAACGATGCCGGCTCGCAGATCCGCCTGCTCGGCGAATCGGTCCAGGCGCGCGCCCGTGGCGACGAGATTCCGGAGGGCGGCTACCAGGGCGAGTACGTACGCGACCTGGCGGCGGAGATCCCCGGGGTGGCGGAGCTCCCGGTCCCGGAGGCGTCCGCCCGCGCGGTGGCGCTGCTGCTCGCCCAGATCAAGGGGACGCTGGAGCGCTACGGGGTGCACTACGACCAGTTCTTCAGCGAACGCACGCTGCACGAGGGCTCGCCCAGCTATCTGGACCGGGCACTGGCGGAGGTGGCCGACGCCGGCCACAGCTACGAGGCCGACGGCGCGCTGTGGCTGCGCACGACGACCTTCGGCGACGACAAGGACCGGGTGCTGTGCCGCTCCGACGGCGCGCCGACGTACTTCGCCGCCGACCTCGCCTATCTGCTGCAGAAATCCGAGCGCGGCATCGAGCTGCAGCTGCTGCCGGTCGGATCCGATCACCACGGATACGTCGCGCGGATGATGGCGGCCTGGGCGGCGCTGG
>DATCFW010000215.1:0-2273 GCA_036509295.1 Solirubrobacteraceae bacterium
TTCACCTCGCGCAAGTTCCGGGTCTGCCGCACCCGAAAGAAGGTCGAGTACATCGACCTCTGCGCCCCCCGGCCTCCCAAACTCCAAAGGATCACCCTCGAGCACCCCCGGGACACCCAGCGCCCGGCGCAATTGGGCCAACGTCCAGCGCAACGCTCCCAGCGGGTCATCGGCGTCGGCGAACAACAGTGCCCCCAAACGCGCCCGCGGCACTCGCCGGTCAGCCAACATCAGATAGGCCAGCACACACCACGCCTTGCGCCCTCGCGGCGGTAGCTGCGCGACACCGTCACGAACGATCTCGGGATGGCCGAGCAAACGAATCGCAAGGCGAGACACAACATCGATCGTAGACAGAACGCGCCACCATCGACCGCCGCGGCGGACGCAACGCTCGACGCCGGAACCCAACTCGCCGCCGACCCAAACTCACCGGCACAGTCGGGACAACACCGGCCGACAACCCGATTTTTCACTGAGAAAGCAGCAGCGGCCGACGACAGCTCTAACCAGCCGTAGCAAGGGGCGCGCGAGCGGCCGCGGAGCGGCCGCGTTCGTGCATTCGAACGCGGTTCAGGCACTGCATTCGCAGGCCCGACCCACCGCCACCGCGCCCGAGGCCCGCGTAAATACGTAAGCGTTCAGTTGGTTGGGGGACATAATTCGGCGTTGTCGAATCTGGTGGTGTGGAGCGGGCCGAGGCGGAGGCGATCTATGATGCGGGTCGCGGGGCGGTCGTCGAGGTGCTCTTGGCGATGGATCGTCGGATTGCGCAGCTTGAGGCGCGGGTCGAGCAGCTCGAGCGTCAGCTCGGTCGGAACTCGCGCAACTCGTCGCTGCCGCCGAGTGAGGATCGGTCCGGGGCAGTGCCGCGTCGGCGTGGCAAGGATCGCTCGGGCCGTCTCCCGGGCGGGCAGTCTGGTCATGAGGGGCATGGTCGTGAGTTGTTGCCGGCGTCGGCGGTCGACGAGCTCGTCGATCACTGGCCGGCGTCGTGTGGCTGCGGTCACGTGTTCGCGGAGGGCGATCGGGTCGCGGTCCGGGAGCCGGCGCGTCATCAGGTGGAGGAGCTGCCGCAGATCGCGGTGCGGGTCACTGAGCATCGCTGCCAGCGCGTGCGCTGCCCCGACTGCGGTTTGGAGCGCACGGGCGAGCTTCCCGGCGAGGTCGCCGGCAGCGCGTTCGGGCCGCGGTTGCAGGCGGCAGTCGCGACGCTCTCGGTCAGAAACCGTGTCTCGCGCCGTGACCTTGTCGAGCTGTGCGAGGAGCTGTTCGGCGCGCGCATCAGCACTGGCACGATCGACGCGATCCTCGCCCGCGTCGGCGACGCGCTCGAGCAGCCTTACGAGCAGCTGCTCGGCCAGATGCAACGCTCGCGAGCGCTGAACGTCGATGAGACCGGCTGGCGGCTGAAAGGCGTCCAACGCACCCTGTGGGGCGCCTTCACGGAGAAGATCGCCGTGTTCAAGGTCACCGCGAACCGCCACGAGCAACACCTACGCGAACTGCTCGCCGACCACACGGGGATCGTGACCTCAGACCGCTGGTGGGCCTACGATCACCTGCCGCTACGCCGCCGACAGATCTGCTGGTCACACCTCCAGCGCGACTTCCAAGCCCAGGCCGAAGGATCCGGCGCTGAGCAGGAGTTCGGCCAGGCCGGGCTGCGCATCTGCGAGCGCGTGTTCTGGGCTTGGGAGGTCTACCAGCACACCCACGACCGCCCCGGGCTGCAGCTTGAGATCCGCGGCCTGCGCCGTCAGCTCAAGCCGATCCTGCGCCAGTACCGCGGCAAAGCCCCACGCTACAAACGCAGCCGCGGCTTCGCCCGCAACCTGCTCAAAGCCTGGCCAGCCTTATGGACGTTCGCCGACCGGCCCGGCGTGACCCCCACCAACAACCACGCCGAACGCGCGCTACGCGGCGCCGTCATCTACCGCAAGCTCTCCCTTGGCAGCCAATCCCACGCCGGCGAACGCAGAATCGAACGGCTGCTCTCCGCCTCGATCACCTGCCGCCTCCAACACCGCTCCATGTTCGGCTACCTCGCCGAACTGCTCGCCGCCAACGCCCGCGGCGACCCCGTCTCAACACTCGCCTAACCACGCCCCACACAAGGACTGAACGCTTACCAAAAACCCTCTCGTAGCACGGGTTTCACGCCCTAGGTCACCACTTCAGTGGTTGACGACACCGCTCGCACCTGCGCGCGAGCGAGCCAGCGGCGGCGACTCAGGATCCTCTTCCAAACTCCCCGACTTTCGACATTAGTT
>DATCFW010000216.1:0-10211 GCA_036509295.1 Solirubrobacteraceae bacterium
CACCACCTCGCCCTGGCCTGTGAGGACCTGGAGGGCAAGGGGCTGGGAGGCAAGGTCAACCCGCCGATCCGCGACCGTTCTGACAACGAGGCGCTGTGGACGGGGCTGCGTCACGGGCTGGTTAGGACCGTGGCCTCGGACCACGCGTGCTGCATGGAGGACTCCAAGGGAGACGACCTGTGGCCCGCACTGCCCGGCTTCGGCGGCACCGCGCTGCTGTACCCGGTGCTCATCTCGGAGGGTCTGCACAAGCGCGGCATCCCGCTGTCACGCATCGTCGAGGTGGCCTCGGCCGCGCCCGCACAGGCGTTCAACCTGTACCCGCGCAAGGGGACCATCGCGGTCGGCTCCGACGCCGATCTGGCGGTCGTGGACCTCGATCTCGAGCAGGTGGTCACGACCGAGCTGTGCCACTCGGCCCAGGATCACACTCCGTTTGAGGGGATCGCGGTCAAGGGCTGGCCAACCGACACGCTCCTGCGCGGCGAGCCGGTGCTCCGCGACGGCGAGGTGGTTGGCGGGACGCGGGGTGAGTACCTGCACCGGTCCACGCAGCGCGCGGGGACGACCGGCTAACGGTCGCCGGCCTGCGTGTCAGCCCGCGGCAGCGTCGGGGAAGACCACGACCTGGCGGACCGCCTCGCCCCGCGCGAGGCGGTCAAAGCCCTCGTTGATGTCGTCGAGCGCCAGCCGGTGCGTGAGCAGCTGCTCGACGGGGAGCTGTCCGTCGCGGTAGTGGTTGATGAACCGCGGGATGTCTCGGCGCGGCACCGAGGAGCCGAGGTACGAGCCTTTCAACGTCCGCTCCTCCGCCACCAGGCTGACGGCCGGGATGGTCAGCATGTGGTCCGGATGCGGAAGCCCGACGGCGATGGTGGATCCTCCGCGCCGGGTGGCGGCGTACGCCTGCGCCAGGACCGCGGCGTTGCCGACGGTCTCGATCACGCAGTCGGCGCCGCCGCCGGTGGCGGCGCGGATGCGGTCCACGACGTCGTCGCTCGCCGCGAGCGTGGTCACGCCGGCGATCCGCTCGGCGAGCTCCAGCTTGCTCGCCACCGTGTCGACGGCGATGATCGTCTGCGCACCGGCCAAACGGGCGCCGAGCACGGCGGACATTCCGACCCCGCCGAGCCCGAACACCGCGACCTGATCGTCGGGCGTGATGTGAGCGGCGTTCACGACGACGCCGACCCCGGTGAGCACGGCGCAGCCGAACAGCGCTCCGAGCTCGAACGGCAGGTCCGCCGGGATCCCGATCGCCGATTCAGCCGCCACGACGGCATGGTCGGCGAACGCGGAGACGCCGAGGTGGTGGTGCAGCGGATCTCCGCCGGCGTCGTACAGGCGCCCCGAGCCCGACAGGAGCGTGCCGGCCGCATTCGCCGCAGCGCCCGGCTCGCACAGCGCGGCGCGGCCCTGCCGGCACGGCCGGCACTGCCCGCACGCGGGCACGAACGCCACCACGACGTGATCGCCGGCTTCGAAGCGCTCCACTCCGTCACCCGTTGCCACCACCGTGCCCGCCGCTTCGTGGCCGAGGACCATCGGCATCGGTCGAGGACGCGAGCCGTCGATCACGGAGAGGTCTGAGTGACAGAGCCCGGCCGCGCCGATCTTCAGCAGCAGCTCGCCCGGCCCCGGCTCATCCAGCTCGACATCGGCGACCTGGAGAGGGCGAGAACGGGCGTACAGGGTCGGACGACCCATCTCTTGCAGGACGGCCGCGCGAATCTTCACCGGGCGGCCTCGTCGCGCAGCCAGGGGATGAGGCCCCCGGCGTCGACCATCGCGCGCATGAAGTCGGGCATTGGCGCGCTGGTGAAGCGATCGCCGTTCACCGTGACGACCCCGCCGTCGAGATCGACCTCCACGTGTGCCCCCGTCTCGGCATGCGCGACAGCGTCCGGGCAATCGACGAGGGGCAGACCCAGGTTCAGGCAGTTGCGCCGGAAGATCCGGGCGAAGCTCATGCCGACCAGGCACGAGACCCCCGAGGCCTTCATGGCGAGCGGGACGTGCTCGCGCGATGAGCCGGTACCGAAGTTCTCGCCCACGACGAGGATCGTGTCCGGGCCCATCTCGTCCCGGAGCGCGGGGTCGAGGCCCTCGAACAGGTGCGGGCTCATCAGGTCCGGGTCCTCGACGTTGAGGTAGGACCCGGGATACAGGACGTCGGTGTCGACGTTGTCCTCGCGGATCGTGACCGCGCGCCCGTCGAGCCTCATGACGGCGGCGCCTCGATCAGCTCGCCCGGATCGATCAGCTCCCCCGCCACCGCGGCCGCGGCCGCGACATAGGCGTTGGCCAGGTAGACGCTCGCATCCGGGGAGCCCATCCGCCCACGGAAGTTCCGGTTCGTTGTCGTCACCGCCGTCTCGCCCGCGGCCGGGACCCCCATCCCGCCGCCGAAGCACGCGCCGCAGGTCGGCGTCGAGACCATCGCGCCGGCGTCGACGAACGTGTCGAGCAGACCTTCGCGAAGGGCCTGACGGTAGACGGCCTGGGTGGCCGGGACGATGATCGCGCGGGCCCGCGGATGGACGCTGCGTCCGCGGAAGATGGCCGCGGCCTGGCGCAGATCGGTGATCGTGCCGTTGGCGCAGTTGCCGATGTACACCTGCTCCACGGGCGTCCCCACGGCGTCGGCGAGCGGGACCACGTTGCCGGGCGAGTGAGGCGCGGCGACCAGTGGCGCCAGCATGTTCAGATCGATCTGGACCTCGCGGGCGACCTCGGCGACCTCGTCAGAGCGCAGGTCGTCCCACTCGCGCTTCGCACGGCCATTCAGATACCCGCGGGTCACGTCGTCGGCCGCGAACAGCCCGGTCTCCGCGCCCGCCTCGACCGCCATGTTGGCCACCGCGAGCCGTTCGTCGATCGGCAGAGTCCGCGCCCCGTCGCCGACGAACTCCAGCACGGCGTTGGTGGCGCCGGCAACGCCGATCTCGCCGATCACGGCGAGGATCAGGTCCTTGCCGGAGACGAAGCCGCGCTTGGCGCCGTCGAAGCGCACGCGGATGGTCGCCGGCACGGGCTGCCAGAACTCGCCGTGGGCCAGCGCGGCCGCGATGTCGGTCGACCCGAGCCCGCTCCCGAACGCGCCCAGGGCTCCATAGGTGCACGTGTGGGAATCGCCCCCGACGATCACCTCGCCCGGCACGATCCAGCCCTCCTGCGCCAAGAGCATGTGCTCGATCCCGCCCCGTCCCTGGTCGTAGAAGGCGACGCCCTGATCAAGCGACCACTCCCTGAGCCGCTTCTGGAGAGCGGCCGAGCGCGCGTCCTTGGCCGGAACGAAGTGGTCGGCCACCATCACCACCCGGGTCGGGTCAAACACCCGGCGCGCGCCCATCTTCTCCATCTGCCGGAAGGCGACGGGACCGGAGACGTCGTTCGCCATCACCGTGTCGACGCGCACCATGACGATGTCCCCCGGCGACAGGTCATCCACCTCGGCATGGGCGAGGAGGATCTTCTCGGCCAGCGTGTGGGGCACGCGCGTGGGTCCGCGGTCAGGCGCTCGCCGAGCGGCCGGCCAGGCGGGCATCGAAGCGGCGGCGTTCCTCGGCGATCTGCTCCCCGAGCTTCTCCATCGACGGGAGCGGCCCGAAGTCGAACTCGGGCGGGTCCTCGCGCTCGTCGCGCATCCGCGCTCGCCCGCGCTCGGTTGCCCCGTGGTCGACCTCGCCCTGCAAGGAGACGACGACGCCGTACTCGGATGCCGCGGCCTGGACGCTGACCAGACCGGCATGGACGTCGGCGGCGGTCCGCTCGGGCTCGCGGTCCAGCGGATCGCCGAGACCGCCTGCCCCCGCGGTGGAGAACACGAGCCGGTCGCCCTTGCGGACCGGGACGGTCTCGACCTTGGACGGCAGCCGCTCCTCACTGCCGTCGACATGGATGATCAGCTTCTCTGAGCTCATCCCGTGCTGCCCGCCGTTATAACCCCACGGGTAGGTGACCGCGCGGTCGTCCTGGAACGAGATCGTCCCGTCGGACAGGAACCGGTACGTCTTGGCCACGCCGTGGCCGCCCCGGTGATAGCCGGCGCCGCCGGAGTCCATCCTCGCCCTGTAGGAGTCGATCTGGATCGGGTAGTACTTCTCCAGATACTCGGTGGGCACCGCCTTGAACATCGGCCACCATGAGTGACCGTCGAGTCCGTCCCCGACGGGGCGGGCGGGGATCCCGCCGTAGAGGATCTCGAGGACCTGGAAATCCTCGCCGTGCTCGTCGGTGCCGGCGAAGACGAAGTTCGGGCTCGTCCCGTAGCCGCCGGAGACGGCGAACTGGGCCAGCGCCTTGGAGAACACCGCGCCGACGACGTCGAACTGGCGCGCCATGAGGCTGAGTCGGTTGCCGACCGGGGCGGGGAACTGCGGACGCAGGATCGAGTTCTCGGGCAGGGTGACGTTGATGAGGTCGTAGTAGCCGTCGTTGAACACGAGATCAGGCGAGAAGGCCATGATCAGAAACACGCCCATGAACATCTTGAACATCTCGGGGTTGAGATAGAAGTTCACCGACCCCGGGACGGCCGGGCTCGATCCCGTCCAGTCGACGTTCATCGTGTCCCCGTCGCGCCACATCGCCATCTGGAGCTTGATCGGGCCGTTGCCCAGCCCGTCGTCGTCGGCGTAGTCGGTGAACGCGAAGCGCTCCCCGTCGGGCAGATGGGTGCGGATGAGTTCGATCAGGCCCGAGCGCGTGCGGTCGAGCATCGCATCGCAGGCCTCCAAGTAGGTGTCCTTGCCGAAGCGCGCGCACAGCTCGCGCACCCGCGCCGCGCCCGCGGCCGTGCCGGCCGCGATCGCCTTGATGTCCGCCTCGACCATCTTGGGCGTACGCGTGTTGTGGCAGAACATTCGCAGCGCCTCTTCGTTGAGAGTGCCCTCGGCGTAGAGCTTGATCGGGGGCATGCGGATGCCCTCGTAGTAGATGCTCCGCGCGGTGATCGGCATCGACCCCGGTGCGGTGCCGCCGACGTCCATCAGGTTGCCCCATTGCGAGGCGTAGCCCACCAGGTCGTCGTCATAGAAGATCGGCCGGAGGATCAGGAAGTCGGGGCAGTGCGAGATCGCGCCTTCGCACATGTACGGATCGTTCAGCGCGATCACGTCACCGTCGCGCAGGTCAGACGCCTCGTAGGGCGAGTTGCGCAGGATGGTCGCGATCGCCGACCCGAACTGACCGATGACCATCCGCCCGTGCCTGTCGGCGATCAGCGGGAACTGATCGGACTGCTCGCGGATGACCGGGCTGATGGCGGTCGTCTCCACGACGCGGTCCATCTCGAAACGGGCGTTGGACAGCGTGTTCTCGATGATGTCGAGTGTCACGTGGTCGATGTCGTGGTCCCGGACGAAGTCCGGGAGCCCGGTCGAGCTCTCAATCTTGGTGGCCATGGTCACTCCTTCCCCGCTGCGCGGATGATCAGATTGGAATAGCCGTCGACGGTGGCGCGGTGGCGCGGTTCGACCACCGCGGTCGTGTCCTGCTGGACGATCACCGCTGGTCCGTCGATCACCTGCCCGGCGTGCAGCCGACGGCGCTCGTAGATGGGCGTCTCCATCCACTCGCCGTCGAACACGACCTGCTCGCGGCGATCGATGCCCTCTCCGGACGACGCGCCGTTGGTGTCGGCCCGTGACAGCGTGAGCGGCCGCGTCCCCCTCCCAACGCACCGCACGGTGGCGATCTCGATCGGGCTGTCCAGGTCGAACCCGTACCGCCGGCGATGCTCGCCCTCGAACTGCTCGCGCAGCCGGACGGCGTAGTCGCTGCCAAGCTCGTCGAGTCCAAGCCGGCAGGGGATCTGGATGTCCTGCATGTGATAGCGGCAGTCGGCGTAGAAGTCGTACTCGCGGATGTCGTCGGAGATCCCCTCGCGCTCCAGCCACGCCTTCGCCTCGCCCTTCAGGCTCTGGAGCTGCTCCTCCAGGCGGGAGCCGTCGGTCACCTCGAGGATGCGCAGGTAGGTCTGTGCGAACTCGTTCTGCACGTCGGACGCGAGGAATCCGAACGCGCTGAGCACGCCCGGCGTCGGCGGGATGACGACCGGGTCGGCGTGGATGAGCCGACCGAGCGCGTTGGCGTGCAGCGGCCCGGCGCCGCCGAAGGCGATCAGGCCGAAGTCACGCGGGTCATAGCCGCGCTCGACGCTCACGACGCGCAGCGCCGCGTGCATGTTCTCGTTGGCGATCGAGAGGATCGCCTCGGCCGCGGCGATCAGATCCACCCCGAGCCCGTCGGCGATCGTCTGCACGGCCCGCTTGGCGGCCTCCTCGTCGATCTCGAGTGTGCCGGCGAGCTTGAATCCTGGCGGGATCCGGTGCAGGACGACGTTCGCATCGGTCACCGTCGGCTCGGTGCCGCCGCGTCCGTAGCAGGCCGGCCCGGGGGCGGCGCCGGCGCTGCGCGGCCCGACGCGCAGCGAGCCGACGTCGGTGAGGTAGGCGATCGAGCCGCCGCCGGCGCCGACGCTGTGGATGTCGACCGAGCGCGACTGGAACTGGTAGTAGCCGAGCTGGGCGTCGCGCTTGATCGGCGGTATTCCGGCCTCGCACAGCGCGACGTCGGTCGAGGTGCCGCCCATGTCGATCGTGAGGATGTCCGGGAGGTCGATCTCGCGCGCCAGGTACGCGGCGCCGACCGCGCCGCCGGACGGTCCCGACAGCGCGATGTCGATCGGCCGCTCCTTCGTCGAGGCGACGGACATCGTGCCGCCGTCGGAGCGGACGATGTCGAGCCGGCCGGTGAAGCCCGCCTCGTTGAGCAGCGACTCGAGCCCGTCGACGTACCTCGTCACCTCGGGTTTGGCGTATGCATTGAGCACGGCGGTCAGCGTGCGCTCGTACTCGCGGTACTCCGAGACGAGATCGGAGGAGATCGACACCGGCAGCTGCGGGAACGCCTCGAGCGCGATGTCACGGGCGCGGCGCTCGTGCTCGGGGTTGACGTAGGAGTTGAGGAAGGCGATGGTGAGCGACTCGATCCCCTCGCCCGCAAGCTCGTCGAGCGCGGCCCGGACCGCGGCCTCGTCGAGCTCCCGGACGGCCTCGCCGGATGCGCTCATCCGGGCCGACACCGTACGCGTGCGCCACAGCTCTACGATCGGGCTGGGCTTGATCATGCCCATCCAGCCGTACAGCGGTCCCGGCGTCCACGCCCGCGCGAGATGGAGGATCTGCTCGTGGCCCTGGGTAGTCAGCAGACCGCCGGTTGCGCCCTTGGCTTCGAGGATGAGGTTGGTCACGACCGTCGAGCCGTGCAGGATCGCGTCGAGGTCGCTCGGCTCCAGGCCGAGGCGTCGGCAGGCCTGACGCACACCCTCGAGCACGCCGATCGACTGATCCTCAGGTGTCGATAGCACCTTCTCCAGGGTGAGCGTTCCCTTCTCTTCGTCGAGGACGAGCACGTCGGTAAACGTCCCGCCCACATCCACGCCGAGCCGATACGCCATGCGCGTGTCTCCTCTCTAGTCTCTGTCTGACATAGCGACCGTGCCGGCGCCGCGTGTGCGACGCGAGACGGCAGTGAAATCACCGGCCCGTTGCAACCGGCCCGGAACCTCGTGACCGAGCTGCTCGGCCACCCAATGTGACACCTCGATCAGGGCGTCGAGGTCGATTCCCGTGCTCACGCCTTCGCCGTGGAGCAGATACACGAGATCCTCGGTGGCGACGTTCCCCGTCGCGCCGGGAGCGAACGGGCAGCCGCCCACCCCACCCACCGACGCGTCGAGCGAGCTCACACCGGACTGCACCGCGGCGTACGCGTTGGCCAGCCCGGTGCCCCGGGTGTCGTGGAGATGGATGCCGATCGGGACGCCCAAGTCGCGCCCGCGCGTCACCAGCTCGCGCACCTGGCTCGGCACCCCGACGCCGATCGTGTCCGCGAAGACGATCTCGTCCGCGCCCGCGCCGATCGCCTGCCCGGCGATCGCCAGCACGCGTGCCGGTTGGACCTCGCCCTCGAACGGGCAGCCGAACGAGGCGGCGACGATGACCACGACCCGCCGGTCCTCGCGGTGGGCCCGCTTGACGATCTGGTTGACGTCGTCCAGCGACTCCTCGACGCTCGCGTTCTGGTTGCGGCGGTTCAACGTCTCGGAGGCGGCGACGCTCATGTGGACCTCGTCAAGTCCGCATGCGGCGAGCCGGTCGTAGCCGCGCGCGTTGAGGATCAGGCCGCTGTAGGTGACGTCCGGCCGGCGGTCGATGCCCGCAACGACCTCCTCGGCGCCGGCCATCTGAGGCACGAGCGTGGGATTGACGAACGACGCGACCTCGACGTGGGCCACCCCGGCGTCGACGAGTCGGTTGACGAGCTGCGCCCGGGTGGCCGGGGCGAGGTGGGTCGGGTCGTTCTGGAGACCGTCCCGGGGCGCGACGTCGCAGACCGTGATCGTCACAGCACGCCCTCCTCGCGCAGGTTCGCCAGCTCGCCGGCGGAGAGGCCGAGCAGGTCCCCGTAGATCTCCTGGTTGTGCGAGCCCTCCTCCCACGTGGCCGACCACCGGACCTCCCCGGGGGTTTCGGAGAGCTTAGGGACGATTCCCGGGCCGATGTATTCGCCGAAGTCGGGGTCGTGGTGGGGGATGAGCATGTCCCGGGCTTTGAACTGCGGATCCTCGAAGATGTCGGCGATCGTGTAGATCGGACCGCACACGACGTGCGCGTCATTGAGCGTGCGATCGATCTGCTCGGCGTCGTGCCCGCCCGCCCAATCGGCGATCAGATCGTCGAGCTCCACCTGGTTCTCGCCCCGGGCGAGGTGGGTCTCAAACCGCTCATCGTCGGCGAGCTCCGGCCGGCCCATGGCTTCGCACAGCCGGCGGAAGACCTTGTTCTGGTTGGCGGCGATGACCATCCACTTGCCGTCGCGCGACTTGAAGATGTTCGACGGGGCGACGCCCTTGAGCGAGGTCCCGCTCGGCTCGCGCACGATGCCGAGCCGGTCGTACTCGGGGACCGTGCCCTCGAGCAGGGCGAAGCATGCCTCGAGGATGCTCGCGTCGACCACCTGGCCACGGCCGTATCCCAGGGCGTCACGCTTGTACAGGGCCGCGAGGATCCCCTGGGCCGCGAACATCCCGGCCAGCGAGTCACCGAGCGAGATGCCGATCCGGGGCGGCGGCTCGTCCGGGAAGCCGTTGATGTAGCGCAGGCCGCCCATCGCCTCAGACACGGATGCAAACCCGGCGCGCCCCGCGTACGGGCCGGTCTGGCCGTAGCCCGAGACGCGGGCCAGGATGATGCCCTCGTTGACCGAGCGCATCCGGTCAAAGCCCAGGTCCCAGCGCTCGAGCGTCCCGGGGCGGAAGTTCTCGACCACGACGTCGGAGCGGCGGACGAGCTCGAGCAGCAGCTCCTGCCCGCGCTCCGTGCGCAGATTCAGCGTGACGCACTTCTTGTTGCGCGCGAGCACCGGCCACCACAGGGAGCGCTCCTGGAAGCGGGCGTGGCCCCAATCGCGCATCGGGTCGGGCTGGCCCGGCGCCTCGACCTTGATGATCTCCGCTCCGAGGTCGCCCAGCAGACGGCCAGTGAACGGTCCCGCGAGGAGCTGACCGAGCTCGATGATGCGGACGCCGGCCAGGGCGCCGGGCCCGGCCTCGCCGATGCGGTCGGGCGCCAGCTGCGGCTTCAGTCCGGTGCTGCGATTCGCCGAGCGCGTGCCGTCGGCGGCCATGGCCGGGACCTCGTCGGCGCTCACGCCGCCATCTCGGTGGCGTAGCAGCGCTCGATGAGCCGCTCCTTGGTCAGCGCGTCCCCGGCCAGCTCGCTGGTGATCCGCCCGTGGCGGAAGACGAGGACCCGGCCGCAGATCCGCGCCAGGTCTTCGTACTCGCAGCTGGAGAGGAGCACCGACCCGCCCTGGGCCGCGATGTCGGCGACCACGCGCGCGATCTCCTCGCGCGCGCTCACGTCGACGCCCTGGACCGGCTCGTGCATGAGGAAGATCGTGGGCTTGCGCTCCAGCCACTTGGCCACGAGCGCCTTCTGCTGATTGCCGCCGCTGAGCGTCTCGAGCTTGCGTGCCGGCGCCGCCGGGCGCACGTCGAAGGCGCGCAGGACCTCGAGCACGCGGGCGCGCTCGCGCTTTGGGCGCAGGATACCGCCGGTGAAGAACCGCTCCAGAGTCGGGAGCGTCACGTTCTCGGTCACCGACAGGGAACCGGCGCCGCTCGCGCCCTGGCGGTCACCGGG
>DATCFW010000217.1:0-9767 GCA_036509295.1 Solirubrobacteraceae bacterium
CCGACAGCTCCAGCAACAGAAGGCTGGCCGGAAAGCCGCGAAGGCCGCGCGGCGCTCCGAGACCAGCATCAGCAGCGACGCGCCGTGATCAGCTTGACGCAAAACCGCCGGCGCACCACAGCAACGCGACGTGGCGCCTCATCACCCGAGGTTGGCTGTCATGCACCGGTCACGAGTGCCAGCGTGCGCCCGCGATGATTTCTGGCAGGATGCCGCTGACGCCCCGGTTGTCTGCGGGACCCAGCCACAGCCGCGCCCAGCAGAGCGTTTCCGCGCGGTCGTGTTCGCCGAGACGCCAGGCGCTCACCGCAACGCCGTGCAGGCAGCGCAGGAACGGGCGGTTGTCGATCCAGACGCCGGACTCGACATCGATGTCGCGGTGCTCGAGCGCAATCCATTCGCCCGGCCGCAGCCCAGTCGCCGGCCACCTCGCCAAAGACGGCCGCCAGCATGCGATCAACCTCCTCGACACATTCACCGCGGCCGCCCCATCGACGTCCACCAGCGTGGACGTTGTGGACGTCAGGTGGACGCAGAACGAACCCCACGCCAGCGATCCCTCTCCAGCAAACACGCTCTAAGCAGGGAGAAACCCAGAGCCCTCTGTCGGACTCGAACCGACGACCCCTTCCTTACCATGGAAGTGCTCTACCAGCTGAGCTAAGAGGGCGCTCGGGTGAGCGTACCGGGTCCGCGGCGCTGGTGATGGCGCCTAGGCGCCGAAGGCGGCGCGCAGCAGGGACATCATCGCCGGCGCGCTCGAGGGGCCGATCGGCGAGCCGCTGGAGTCGGCGAAGCCGATCTCGAGGTGGGGACCGGTGGAGAGCCCGACGATTCCGTAGCCGACCTCGGAGATGACCTGGCCTTGAGAGAGATGGGTGCCGATCGGGACCCAGTTGCCCGGGCCGGCGTGGCCGTAGTAGACGTAGTCATACCCGGAGAGCGGGCTGTCGCAGTGGATCACGGGCGCCGAGGGCCCGAAGCCGCCGATGCCGTGCAGGACGACGGTTCCCGAGCAGACGGCCAGCTCCGGGGTGCCGCCGGGCGCGGCGATGTCCACCCCGTCGTCCAGTGACCACGTGCTCGGCGGAGACACGTCGGCCCGTGGCATGGGGAACTCGAAGCCGCCACTGGCGGGGGCGCGAGGCGCGGGGCCCGACGACCCGGATGACGGACCCTGACCGCTCGAGCCGCCGGCCTGACCGGCTGAACCTGTGCTCTGCGCAGCCGACGAGCGCTGCGCCGCGGCCCGCTGGGCCGCCTGCAGCCTCGCCAGCTGCCCGGTGAGCGATGCCACCTGAGACTTCGCGGCGCTGAGCGCGCCCGCCTTCGACGCCCGGACCTGCGCCGCGGCCAGCTGCTGTGACACGAGGTTGAGCTTCAGCGCGGCGACGCGATTGCGCTCGTTCAGAGCCTGCACCGCGAGCTGCTGGGCTCGGAACGAGAGCGTCCCCAGGCGGATCGCCTCGGCGGCCACCTCCCGGCGCGCCGCCTTGGTCTGACCGACGATCTGAGCGTCCTGGCGGCCGACCCGCTCGGCGAAGTTGAGCTTCTCGAGCAGATCGTTGAAGCCGGTCGCCTCCAGGACGACGCTGATCAGGTCGGGAGAGCCGCCTTCATAGGTGCCGATCAGCTGCTGGGCGAGCACCTGCTCATCGCTCGCGGCGATCGCCTCGAGTTTCGTGAGCCTCGCCTGCGCTGCCGCCTGTTGGGAGCGCAGCGCCAGCAGTTCGACGCGCTTGGCCTCGAAGCTGGCCTGCAGGCTTGCGAGCTGGCGGGATGTCGCGGCGATGCTCGAGTTCAGGGCGGCCACGCGGCGATTGGCAGCCGTGACCGCGCCGGTCAAGCTGGACACGCGCTGCCGGCCGCCGGCGAGGCGCTGCTTCAGCTGGGCGGTGCCGGCCGCACGGGCGGGCGGCGGCGCCGACGTTCCCGCGGCCACCCCGAGCGCCACCACCCCCACCGTCATCACCGCGAGGGCGGCCCTCGCGGATGATCGCGTCAGGCGGGAGTGGGATCTGTGTGAAGGCCGCATCGCTGCGCTACCGGCGCCGGTGGTGCGTGACTCGGGCCGGGCGGCGCCGAACGTAACACGGGAGCGGCGCGCCGAGAAACGGGGAATCGCGCTGCAAAGAAAGCTGCACGGAGCGCAGCGCAGGCAACGCGCGCGGCGCACCGTCAGTCGCGGCTGACGCGGACCACGTGCAGGTCCCGGGGCGCACCGTCGGCCCGCAGGCGCTTGGCCCGGCCGGTGCGCAGATCCTCGGTCTCGACTCGGGACAGCAGGGCGTCGGACACGAGCACCTGCCCGGCCTTGGCCGCATCACTCACGCGCGCGGCGATGTTGACGTCGACCCCGAGATAGTCGCCGCCGAGCCGCCGCGGTGAGCCCCAGTGGACGCCGGCGCGCATCTGCGGCCGGTAGCCGCCGATCTCGATCTCCCCCACCTCGGCCTGGGCGTCGAGCGCGGCCTCGATCGCCGCCTGTGGCGACAGGAACGTCGCCATCACGCCGTCACCGAGCCGCTTGACGATCCGTCCTTCATGGCGCGTGATCACGGCCTCCACCCGGCTGCCGACCTCGCGCAACAGCTCGAGCGCCGGGCCGTCACCGGCCTTCAGCGCCCACGACGAGAAACCGACGAGGTCGGTGAACATCACCGCCATCTCCGTGTCGCCCCTCCCCCGGCCGGTCGCCTCGGACAGCGACTGCCTCACCTGCAACCCGGCGAGCCCGAGCTCCTGGACGACGCTCTTGCGGTGGGGCTGGAGCGAGGACACCCGCCGGCCGATGACCTCGACCGGCTGCTCGCCCGCGGTCGACAGCGGGTCACCGAACTGCTCGTCGCCCGGCAGCTGACGGCGCAGCTTGCGCGCCGCGGTCAGCAGCGAGGAGTGCGAATCGACCTGGACCGCCAGCCGGCGCAGACGCTCGGCCCGCTCGCCGTGGTCGCCATTAGGCATCTGGTCGGCAAGCTGGGCCTCGGTGTCCGATGCCGCGCCGGTGTCAGCGGGAGGCTCCGGGTGCTCGTTTTCGCCTGGTTCCATGAGGAGCGGCCGCCCGCGGGCTGTGGCAGTGGCGGGGGCAGGATTCGAACCTGCGAAGGCAGAGCCAATGAATTTACAGTCCATCCCCTTTGACCGCTCGGGAACCCCGCCAGGGGTGGCTGAGTGTAGCGACGAGACTCTCAGTGAAGCGGCTCCCCGGGCTCGATCTCGTACCGCGCGTACTTGGGTCCACCGAGGTTGAGGCCGCTTCCGCCGCCGACAGCGGATGCCGGAATGAGCCACCGCCGTCCGTCGCCCACCACAACGAAGAGGGAGTCATATCGGCTTGGGTCCAAGCGCTTGACGAGACCGCTCCAGCTCCGGTTGCCGCCGCGAGTGCACAGCGTTATGCCCCAGCGTCCGTTGGTGAAGTACCGGGATGTCGTGACCTGGATGCGCTGGGGACCGTCACCCCAATCGGCGATCAGGTCGACGTCACGGTTGCTGTGAAACAACGGCGTAAACACCGCTGCTCCCTTGGCCGCGAACCAGAGCGCGGCCGACAGCTCACCCTGATCCCCCTGCCCGCGCGGGTCCCGCTTCGCAGAACTCTCCATACCCAGACCATACGCCCCGGCCCGGACAGAAAAGCCCTGCTAATCCGAATTTTTACACGTCTGGGACGATCGGGGTCGCGCGCCCCAGGACCCTAGGAAGCGTCGCGCAGCCGCTGCGCCTCGGGCAGCGCCTCGAGCTTCTTGAGCGTGTGGTTCTCGATCTGCCGGATCCGCTCGCGGGTGACGTTGAACGCCCGCCCGACCTCCTCCAGCGTGAACGGACGATCGCCGGTGAGACCGAATCGCATCTCAATCACCTCGCGCTCGCGCTCGGGCAGCGCGGCCAGCGCGCGGCGCAGGTTCTCGCGGCGCAGCCGCTCGGCGGCCTGCTCGAACGGTGACACGGCGGTGTGGTCCTCCACGAAGTCGCCGAGCGCGGAGTCATCCTCCTCGCCGATCGGCTTCTCCAGCGAAATCGGCTGCTGGGCCATGCGCAGCACATCGCGCACCTCGCGCACGGTCGTGTCGAGCTCGGCGGCGATCTCGTCCGGCGTGGGCTCGCGGCCGAGCTGCTGGATGAGCTGGCGTTCGACGTGCACTACCTTGTTGAGCTTCTCGACCATGTGCACCGGGATGCGGATCGTTCGTCCCTTGTCGGCGATCGCCCGGGTCACCGCCTGGCGAATCCACCACGTCGCGTAGGTGGAGAACTTGTAGCCGCGGCGGTAGTCGAACTTCTCCACCGCGCGGATGAGCCCCATCGACCCCTCTTGAATCAAGTCCAGGAACGTCAACCCCCGGCCCAGATAGGACTTGGCGATCGAGACGACCAGCCGCAGGTTGGCCTCGATCATCTGCTGCTTGGCCCGCATGTCCCCGCGCTCGATGCGCCGCGCCAGCATCACCTCCTGCTCCGCCGTGAGCAGCGACACCCGGCCGATCGCGCGCAGGTACAACCGCAGCGAATCCAGCGACGGCTCGACGGTGAGGTCTACCTCGACCTTCTTGCGCGACTCGGGGTCCGCATCGGCCCCGCGCCGGGCGTTGGCCTCGACGCTCTGCCCCTCGGACTTGGCCGGGCGGCCGTCGGCCCCGACGACGACGATGCCCTGCTCATCCAGATAGGCGTGTAGCTCCTGGAGCTGCTCCTTGGTCACCTCCACCTCTTCGAGGCATGCCTCGATCTCGGCGAAGGTCAAGAAGCCGCGCTCCTGGCCGCCCGCGATGAGCGGGCCCAACTCGTCGAGCTCCACGATCGGAGTCTCGTCGCTCAACAGAACGATCTCGTCAACGCTCACAGCCCCTGAGCTCCCTCTTCAATTCGCCTCGAGCCGCCCTCAACGAGAACGATCTCCCTCTTGTAACTCCTGATACGACCGCCCGAGTGATACCACAAAGCCGCCCGATCCCGAAACCGACCCAAGCGCCGATCGCTCTACCCTGTATCAGGCGATGACCACACATCCCCCATCCGCCGCCGGCACGATCGATGTCCAGTCGCAGTCTCCGACGCTCGCGCTCAGCCTGTCCCGGGTCGGCGTGACCGCCGTCGAGAAGGTGATCCGGCTCGGTCACAACGGGTCCGAGCAGCTGTTCTCGGCGCGGTTCGAGTGCGTCATCGAACTCGGCTCAGACCAGAAGGGCGCGCACATGTCGCGCTTCGAAGAGGTCGTCAACGAGGCGATCGGCCAGGTCGTTCTCGGCGAACACACCTTCCGCGCTGAGACCCTCGCCGAGCACATCGCGCAGCTCGTTCGCGACCGCCAGGGCGCCCGCCGCGCCGAGGTCACCGTCGAGGCGCGGTTCCCCGAGCACCGGCCGGCGCCCGTCTCGCGGATCATGACCCAGGAGCTGTACACGCTGCACGGCGTCGCGGTCGCCACCGAGCTCGGGACCCGCCGGCTCACCGGCGTCACCGCCCAGGGCATGACCGCGTGCCCGTGCGCGCAGGAGCTCGTCGCCGCCGGCGCGCGCGAGCGGCTCGATGCCGACGGCTTCAGCGCCGACGAGATCGAGCGGATCCTCGAGGCGGTGCCGGTCGCGACCCACAACCAGCGCGGCCTCGGCACGCTGTACATCGGGTGCCCCGAGCAATGCGAAACCGAGATCGATGCCGCCACCCTTGTCGACATCGTCGAGCAGTCGATGTCCTCGGAGATCTACGAGCTGATGAAGCGCTCTGACGAGGGCCACGTGGTGGAGAAGGCTCACCGCCGCCCGCGGTTCGTCGAGGACTGCGTGCGCGAGATGGTCGGCGGCGTCGTCGATCGCTTCCCGGCGCTCGATGACCGCGCGTTCGTGTCGGCGCGTCAGGTCAACCTCGAGACGATCCACCAGCACAACGTCGTCGCCGAGCGCTTCGGAACGATGGCCGAGATCCGCCAGGAGCTGCGAACGGGCGAGCCGGCACCCAGCCACACCAGCCTGCAGTCGTGGCTGTCGGCCGCCGCCTGATCGGCACCCGACACGGCCATGCGGGCGATCGTCCTCGAGCAGCCGGGCTCCCCCCTCCGCCAGGTGACGATCAACGATCCAACGCCCGGCCCCGGAGAGCTGCTCCTGCAGGTCGCCGCCTGTGCGGTCTGCCGCACCGACCTGCATCTGCGCGACCAGGAGATCGTCGCCGGGAAGCTTCCGCTGGTCCTGGGGCACCAGATCGTCGGGCGCGCCGAGGACGGCGCGCGCTACGGCGTGCCGTGGCTGGGCTGGACCGACGGGGAGTGTCGCTACTGCCACAGCGGCCGGGAGAACCTGTGCGTCAACGCCCGCTTCACCGGCCGCGACATCGATGGCGGCTATGCCGAGCTGACGGTGGCCGACGCTCGCTTCTGCCTGCCGCTGCCCGACGAGCTCTCTGACGAGCAGACCGCGCCGCTGCTGTGCGGCGGGCTGATCGGCTACCGCGCGCTGCGGCTCGCCGGTGACGGTCACCGCATCGGCCTGTACGGATTCGGGTCCGCGGCGCACCAGATCTGCCAGGTGGCGGTGCACGACGGGCGCGAGGTCTACGCGTTCACGCGCGCCGGCGACCCCCGGACCCAGGAGTTCGCGCGCTCGCTCGGTGCCGTGTGGGCGGGCGGCAGCGACGAGCCGCCGCCGGAGCCGCTCGACGCGGCGATCATCTTCGCGTCCGCCGGCGAGCTGGTGCCCGCCGCGCTCAAGGTGCTGGCGCCCGGCGGGACCGTCGTGTGCGCCGGCATCCACATGTCCGACATCCCGTCATTTCCGTACGAGGATCTGTGGCACGAGCGCACCATCCGCTCGGTGGCCAACCTCACCCGCCAGGACGGCCACGACTTCCTGAAGCTGGCGCCGGCGGTGCCGGTCCGCAGCACCGTCACCACCTACCCGCTCGCGCAGGCCGAGGAAGCGCTCGCCGATCTGCGCGCCGGACGATTCCAGGGCACCGCCGTGCTCATCCCGTGAGGCGGCCACACCGTGCATGTACTAGCGTGTGAGCCATGCCCCTAGTCCCAATGGTCATCGAAAGAACGGCGCGCGGCGAGCGCGAGTTCGACATCTACAGCCGGCTGCTCAACGAGCGCATCATCTTCGTCGGCTCGCCGATCGACGACATGGTCGCCAACCTCGTCGTCGCCCAGCTGCTGCATCTGGAGTCCCAGGACCCGGACAAGGACATCTCCATCTACATCAATTCCCCGGGCGGCTCGATCTACTCCGGGCTGGCGATCTACGACACGATGCAGTTCATCAAGCCCGACATCTCGACGATCTGCGTCGGCATCGCGATGTCGATGGGCTCGCTGCTGCTCACCGGTGGCGCCAAGGGCAAGCGGTTCTCGCTCCCCAACAGCCGGATCCTCATCCATCAGCCGTCCGCGGGATTCGAGGGCCAGTCGACGGACATCGAGATCCACGCCCGCGAGATTCTCAACATCCGCAAGAAGACCGATGAGATCTATGCGCACCACACCGGGCAGACCGAGGAGCAGGTGCACCTCGACATGGAGCGCGACCGCTTCTTCAAGCCCGGCGAGGCCGTCACGTACGGGCTCATCGACCGGGTGATCGACTCCCACTGATCAGGGGGCGGTCCGGTCGCATGCGACCGGCCGGCTCGCATGCGAGCCGGACCCGGCGGCGCATGCGCCGCCGGTGGGGTGGCGCATGCGCCACCCCTCGGGCCGCGCATGCGCGGCCCGCACAACGTCAGGTCGCCGGGGCCCGCCGGATCCGCCCCGAGCCCTGGCCGCGCGTGTCCGACGGCTCCGGCATCACCGGCTTGGTGAACGCCCAGGTGAGCATGACCGCGGCGAACACGAGCATGCCGAGCCCCGTCCAGAGATCGACGTTGATGCCGGCTGCCTTGTGCTTGATCTGATGAGACCCGAACAGCCCGAGCGCCAGCAGGATGAGCCCGTAGAGCGCGAACAGTCCGCCGATCAGCCGGCGAATGTCGAACCGGTTTGCCGCCCGCGCCGCCTGGATCTCCTCCTCGTCGGTGGCGCCGGTCGAGGGGCGCGGCTCGTCTGAGCCCGCGCCGGGTACTCCAAATGGCCTGTCTTGCGATGTCACGTGCTCACTCTCCTAGGCAAAGACGATGTTGAGGACCACGACCAGCGCGATCGCGACGCCACCCAGCAACGCCGGCGATCGCCACCACAGCTTGTCCCGCGGATCCTGATTCTCCTCGGGCTCCTCGTCCCGGGTCAGCCCCCACACCAGCCCGCGGAGCTCCTCGGTCGGCTTGGGCTTGGTGACGAGCGAGACGACCACCATCACCGCCGCATCGACCAGGAAGGCGATGATCGCCTGCCAGAAGCTGGCGCTCAGCGCCGAGCCGAAGTGGAAGATGGTGTGGTACGCGTTGAGCCGGTTCACCGCATACGCCGCGGCGGTGCCGGCGACGAGGCTGAAGAAGCCGCCCCAGGCCGTCGCGCGGCGCCAGAACATGGCGATGATGAACGTCGCGAACAGGGGCGCGTTGAAGATCGAGAACAGCGTCTGGATGTAGTTCATGATGTTCGAGTAGCCCTTGGCGATGAACGCCGTGAACACCGAGATGAGGATTCCGACGATGGTCACGATGCGACCGGCGCGCAGGTAGTACGCCGAGTCGCGGTCCTTGGCGAAGTACGCCTGGATCAGGTCATAGGTGACGACCGTGTTGAACGCGGTGACGTTGGCCGCCACCCCGGCCATGAACGCCGCCAGCATGCCGGTCACGGCCAGGCCGAGCATCCCCTCGGGCAGGTAGTTGCCGATCAGGTGGGGAATCGCGGTGTTGTACTGCATTCCGAGCGCGGTGCCGACGCCCAGCCCCTTGACCGTCACGACGGCGATCAGGCCCGGCAGGATGATGATCGCCGGCAGGAAGATCTTGGGGAAGGCGCCGATCAGCGGCGTGCGCCGGGAGGCCGACATGTTGCGCGCCGACAGCGCCCGCTGAACCTCGGCGAAGTTCGTCGTCCAGTAGCCGAAGCCGAGCACGAAACCGAGACCGAACACGATCCCGACCCAGTCGGACATGAGTGGGTTGGTCACGTGGTGGATCCCCAGCCCGCGCCACGCGTGCAGTCCGGCCTCGCCGAGCGGCTTGAAGTGCTTGACCCGGTTGATCAGCCCGTTGACGCCGCCGACCGCGTGCAGCGCCACCAGCGTGAGCGGCAGCAGCGCGGCGACGATCACGAAGAACTGGAGCACCTCGTTGTAGATCGCGGAGGTCAGGCCGCCGAGGGTGATGTAGACGAGCACCAGCGCGGCGGCGATCAGGATGGCAAACGCGATCGACCAGCCGAGCATCAGGTGGATGATCAGCGCCAGCGCGAACAGGTTCACCCCCGAGATGAGGACGGTGGCGAGCGCGAACGTCGCCGCGTTGAACGCGTGCGTCGCATCGTTGAAGCGCAGGCGCAGGTATTCCGGGACCGACCGAACCTTGGCGCCGTAGTAGAACGGCATCATCACGATGCCGAGGAACACCATCGCCGGCACCGCGCCGAGCCAGTAGTAGTGCACGGCGGCGACGCCGTACTGCGCGCCGTTGGCGGCCTGTCCGAGGATCTCGAGCGCGCCGAGATTGGCCGCGATGAACGCCAGTCCGGTGATCCACGCCGGCAGGGACCGGCCCGAGAGGAAGAAGTCGAGGTCGGTCTTGATCGCCAGCCGGGCGACGAACCCGATTCCCAGCACGACGACGAAGTAGATCGCCAAGATGACGTAGTCGATGGTGCTCGGCTGAAGCCTCAGCATCCCAGCCCT
>DATCFW010000218.1:0-16734 GCA_036509295.1 Solirubrobacteraceae bacterium
GCCCGCCGCCCCGGAGGTGCAGCGCGCCGCCAACCTGGCCACCACCGCGCAGGCCGGGCATTGGGTCGCCACCTGGGGCGCGGCGCCGCAGGGACCGACTCTCGGCAACTTCTCGGTATCGGGGTTTCGCGACCAGACCGTGCGCCAGGTCGTGCTCGCCAGCGCCGGCGGCTCGAGCGTGCGCGTCCGGCTGACCAACGTCTTCGGCTCGCGGCCGCTCCTGGTCGGCGGCGCGACGATCGGCGTGCAGCGCTCCACCGCCGCGCTCGTCCCCGGCACGGTCCGGCGCCTGTCATTCGCCGGCCTGCCGACGGTCCGGATCGAGCCCGGCGCCGAGATCCTCTCCGACCCCGTGGCGCTCACCGTGCGCCCGCTGACGCACCTTGCGGTCAGCCTGTACCTGCCGGACGCCACCGGTCCGGCCACCCAGCACTGGCAGGCGCGCCAGGTCAACTACGTGGCCGCCGGGGGGCACGCCGGCGACCCGAGCGCCGGTCCGTTTCACATCTTCACCCGCTCGTGGTACTTCCTCGACGGCGTCGATGTGCTCGCGCCGCGCCGGGACCTCGGCACCGTCGTCGCGCTCGGTGACTCGATCACCGACGGCGTGACGGCTCCGCTGGACGCCGACGCGCGCTGGCCCAACGACCTGGCCCGCCGGTTCGCCGCCCGCACCGGGAGCACGATGAGCGTCATCGACGAGGGCATCGGCGGCAACCGTGTGCTCAACGGCTCGGCCTGCTGCGGCATCGCCGCCGTTGCCCGGTTCGAGCGCGACGTGCTCGAGCAGCCCAACGTCCGTGACGTGATCCTGCTCGAGGGAATCAATGACATCGGCTACAGCCAGAGCCGAAACCCGTTGACGGTGCCCCACACCGACGTCTCGGCGGCGGAGATCGTCGCGGGGTACGAGCAGATCATCGCGCTCGCGCACGCTGCCGGCGTCAAGGTGTTCGGTGCCACCCTGACGCCGTTTGCCGGCGCCCGGTACTGGACGCCGGACGGCGAGGCCAAGCGAGACGCCGTCAACCACTGGATCGAGACCAGCGGCGCCTTCGACGGCGTGATCGATTTCGCCTCGGCGGTGGCCGATCCCGCCGATCCCGAACGGCTCGATCCGGCCTATGACAGCGGTGACCACCTGCATCCCAACGCGGCGGGTTACCGCGCGATGGCCGCGGCGGTCAGCCTGCCGCAGCTGCTGGCGCTTCGCTGACCGGCCTACGCGGATCCGGCACGGCCGGCGGCGAGCTGGCCGCAGGCGGCCGCGATGTCCCGCCCGCGGGTCAACCGCACCGTCGCGCCGACGCCGTGGCGCTCGAGCTCGGCGCGAAATGCCTCGATCGCCTTCGGGCTGGACCCCTCATAGGGCGAGTCGGTCGGGTTGTACGGGATCAGGTTGACCTTGAACGCGCGCGGATCGAGGACCTCGGCGAGCTGGCGCGCCTGGGCATAGGAATCGTTGACCCCCGCGAGCATCACGTACTCGATGAACACCATCCGGCGCTTGCGCTCGTAATGGTCGCGGCAGGCCGCCAGCACATCGCGCAGCGGGTAGCGATCGTTGACCGGCATCAGCTCGGACCGGAGCGCGTCGTCGGCGGCGTGCAACGACAGGGCCAGGCGGATCGGCATGGGCTGCGCCGCCAGACGCTCGATCCCCGGGACCCAGCCGACCGTCGAGACGGCCGTGTGCCGGTTGCCGATCCCGAGCGCCGGCAACCGCTCGCAGGCTGCCAGGACCGCGTCCAGGTTCATCATCGGCTCGCCCATCCCCATGAACACGGCGTGATCGACGGCGCCCAGGCGCCGGAAGTGCAGCGCCTGGTCGAGGATCTCGGAGGCGGTGAGGTTGCGCCCGAAGCGCATCTGCCCGGTGGCGCAGAACGTGCACGTCAGCGGGCAGCCCGATTGCGAGGACAGGCACAGGGAGCGCCGCCCGTCGCGGTAGACCATCAGGACCGCCTCCACCGGCCGGCCGTCGTGCGTCGTGAACAGCGCCTTGACGGTGCCATCGGAGGCGTGTGCCTCGTGCTCGAGCGTGAGGCTGGAGAACGGGACCGCGTCGGCCAGCGCGGCGCGCACCGGGAGCGGGAGATCGGTCATCGCATCGAACCCGGTGGCGCCCTGGGCCGCCCAGCGCCACACCTGCCGGGCGCGGTACGCCGGCTGGCGCAGATCGGACAGCGTCGCGGTGAGAAGGTCGAGGTCCATGACCCCTATGGTGGCAGCGCGATGCGTCTCGTGAAATTTCTCGCCACCGCCGGGGTCGCGTCGCGCCGGGCCAGCGAGGAGATCGTGCGCGCGCAGCGGGTCACGGTCAACGGTGCCATCGTCACCGATCCGGCCCGCGACGTGGGCGCGCAGGACGCCATCGCGGTCGATGGGCACCCGGTCCGGCACGACACCGAGCGGGTCGTCTACATGGTCAACAAGCCGCTCGGCGTGGTGTCCACCGCCGACGATCCGCAGCACCGACCGACCGTGGTCTCGCTCGTCGCCTCCGGCAAGCGGCTGTACCCGGTGGGCCGGCTGGACATCGACACCACCGGGCTCATCCTGCTCACCAACGACGGCGAGCTCGCCCATCGGCTGATGCATCCGAGCTTCGAGGTGCCCCGCACGTACCGCGTTGTCGTCACGCGCCCGCCGATCGCCGACGCGACGCTGCGGGCGTTGCGTCGCGGCGTGGACCTCGAGGATGGCCGGACGGCGCCGGCTCGGGTCCGGCGCCTGGGCGGGCGGGGCTCGGACACGCTCGAGCTCACCATCCACGAAGGGCGCAAGCGACAGGTCAAGCGGATGTGCGACGCCGTCGGCCATCCCGTCCGGCGGCTGACGCGGGTCAGCTTCGGCCCGCTGGAGCTGGGCGATCTGGCGCCCGGCGCCCACCGGCGGCTCACCGCCGCCGAGCTCGGCGCGCTCACTGGTGGGCCTCCCGCTAGCGTTGGACCATCAGGACGTCGCGCCCCAGTCGCGTCGTCGTCAGCGCGCGCGACACCGTCGCCGGCGTCACCCGCCGGAGCCGATCCGCCGCCAGCCTCAGGATCGTGAACTGGAGGACGTGACGGCGCCACACGACGTCGAAGCCGGGGACGTCGTAGGTGGGTTGGAGTCGGGAGGCGGTGAGGTTGCAGGCCGCTCCCCACCAGCACAGCAGCTGTCGCGGCGCGGACATCGAGATGACGTCGAGCTCGCGGACGCTCGCGCCCGCGGCCGGCATGAACCCAAGGTGGGGGAGGTACAGCGACAGCGGCAGCAGGGTCCGGTAGTGCTGGATGAGGATCGCCCGATCGTCGCCGGCCGCCGTCCGCCCCGCCGCGCCGGGGTCAAGCGCGCGGGCCACGAAGCGCCAGTCGGGCCGCTGCAGGCTGCGGTCAGCGGCGATCGCCAGCGTCGCGGTGATGCCGATCGCGCACACTCCCGCCGTCACCACCGCCGCCACCCGAGGCTGGCGCCACGCGGCCAACGCGCCGGCCAGCAGCAGCGCTGCCGGCAGCCACAGAGCGATGAGGTTGCGGGTGATGAGATCGTCGAACCCGGCCGCGACGAGCACGAGGCTGAGCGCGAAGCCGGCCAGGGCCAGACCGCCCGCGACGAGCGCCGGGCGGCGCTCGGGGAACCACGGACCGAGCAGCCGCACCAGCCCCGCGAGCGCGAGCGCGAACGCCCCGTACTTGAGCGCGACGCGGTCCGGTGCACCGGTCCCGATCAGGAACTGGGGGATGATCTGACCCAGCCGCGGGCCCAACGCGGCGTGCCCGATCCAGCTGTCGTGGCCGGTGCCGTTCTGCGAGATCGCCAGCGGGATGAGCGCCAGCCCGCACAGCGCGACGATCGCCACCGCGATCCGCACCCGGCGGTGCGCCCGGCGCTCGAACAGCAGGAACCCGGCCTGGGGCACGACCGCCACCACCGCGAAGTAGTGGGTGGCGAGCGCGAGCGCCGATGCCAGCACCCACAGCGCCAGCGCCCGCGGCGTCGGCTCGGCGCGGGCGTGGGCGAACGCCAGCACCGACAGCGCGGTCAGCGCCACCAGCAGCGCGTAGGAGCGCGCCTCCTGCGAGTACCAGATGAGCAGTGGGCTGCAGGCGGTCAGCGCCGCCACAATCACCCCCGCCCGGCGCGAGATGAGCTGGGCACCGGCGCCGTAGGCGATCGGGATCGTCAGCGTGCCGGCCACCGCCGACAGCGCCCGCAGCCCGGCCTCGCCGGAGCCGAACACCCGCGCCCACACCCACGCGACGCAGTAGTACAGCGGCGGCGTGGACTCGCTCTGGGGGATCAGCCCGAGCATCTTGCCCGGGGAGAAGCGGACGAGCTGCACGGTGTTGGCCTCGTCGAACCAGAATCCCTGGTGCCCCAGGCGATAGAACCGCAGCGCCGCCCCGAGGATCGTGAGCGCCGCGATGGCCGCGCCAACCCGACCGCCGACCCGGCCGGTGGGCGCGCTCATCCCGGCCATGCGGCCCTCACCCACGGGGCCTCGCCGCGAGTCCTGCGCTGGCGAGCGGGGGCTCACCGGATCGAGCCTAATCAGTGGCGAGGCGCTGGACACCAGCCCACGGCACGCGCGGCCCGGGTCCTTAACATGATCCCAACCCGGGTAGTCGGCGCGATAAACGCTGCTAACGCCACTATCTTCAACACATGCGAGAGGACTCGATCACCGGTGAGCAGCCCGTTGCCGTGGCCGCCGCGACGGTGACCGGGCCGGGCCTGGCCGGCGCGCCGGCGCCGGTCGTCCGGCCGCGGGTGACACCGGAGAGGAGTCGCCGTCGGCCGCGCGCCCGGGTCGCGCTCGGCGCGGACGCCGGACGCATCGCGATCGGGGTGCTGCTCATCGGCACGCTGGCGATCGTCGCCAGCGCCGCCGCCGGGCCGTCGATCCTCGTTCCGCGCAGCGTGCAGTTGTTCCCCGCCTGGGAGGCCGGGCCGCTGCATCTCATCGTCACGCGCCTGATCACGAATCCGATCGTCCTGGGCAACGTGTTCAGCGGCGTCCTGGTGGCCATGCTCGGCGCGTACGCGGTGGTCATGCTGGCGGTGCGCTCGCTGTCGATGCGGACGATCGCGATCGCGGTGCTCGCACTCAACCTCGTGCTCCTGCTCAGCCCGCCGATGCAGCTGACCGACCTGTTCAATTACCTCGGCTACGCCCGGCTCGGCGCGCTGCATCACCTCAACCCGTACACGCACACGATCCGGCAGGAGCTGTTCGATCCGGTGTACGGGTTCAGCAGCTGGCACAACCTGCGCAGCCCCTACGGCCCGCTGTTCACAGCGCTCACCTACCCGTTGGCGTTCCTGCCGCTGCCGGTCGCCTACTGGCTGGTCAAGCTCGCCACCGTCGCCCTCAGCCTCGCCTTCTCGGGGCTCATCTGGCAATGCGCCCGCCAGCTCGGCCGCGACCCGCGCGTCGCGGTCGCGTTCGTGTCGCTGAACCCGATCTTCCTCATCTACGCGGTCGAGGGCTTTCACAACGACTTCTTCATGCTCGTCCCGATGATGGGGGCGATCTCGCTGCTGCTGGCCCGACGTGAACGCAGCGCGGGCGCGATGATCATGGTCGCGATCGCGATCAAGTTCACCGCGGTGCTGCTGCTGCCGTTCCTGCTCGTCGCCGCACGGTCCAAGCCGAGGCGCATCGGACTCGTGATCGGCGCCGCGGTGGCGGCGATCCCGCTGATCGCGCTGGACCTGGCCCTGTTCGGCCTGGCGCTGCCCAACCTGTCCCAGCAGAGCACGCTGCTCACCGGGTTCAGCATTCCCAATGTGTTCGGGCTGCTGCTGGACGGCGGCGGTGGGACCCCGGCGCTGCTGAAGATCGCCGTCGTCGGCGTCGTCCTCGTCGTCGCCCACCAGTTCTACCGCAACCATGACTGGCTGGCCGGTGCCGGCTGGTCGACGCTGGCGCTGATCGCGAGCCTCAGCTGGCTGATGCCGTGGTACGTCGTGTGGCTGTTGCCGCTGGCGGCGCTCGCCGGCAGCGTGCGGCTGCGTTGGGTCGCCGCGGTGCTCACCGTCTACCTGATGTTCGCGTTCGTCCCGACGATCAACACGTTCATGACGAACCACAACATCGACCTGCTGAGGACCTCCGCCGGGCACGCCACGGCGTCACTTCAATATAAGCTCGCGCACTGACCGGCCCGCCCCGCCCCGAGGGCTCTGCTTAGCTACCGGTCCGTGCGCGTGCAATCACCGCTGGCGGTGACCGCCGCCGGCCCGGCTCCCGCTGCGCCGGTCGCGGCCGGTCAGCGACGCCTCGATCGATTTGAGATCGGCCTGCTGGCGGTGTTCGGCGCGCTGTCGATGTGGGTGGTCGCGGTCGACGTGTGGCACGCCGCCGCCGATGGGCTGGTGTGGACCGGGACCGACGGCTACTACATCGTCGATCAGATGCAGTACCTGTCCTGGATCCAGGCCGCCGCGCACCACGGGCTGATCTCGAACCTGTTCGTCCTGCGCTCGACGCCGTCGGACTACTTCGAGCCGGCGATCCTCATCTCCGGGCTGATCACGTCCCTGGGCGTGGTGGCCTGGCTGTCACTGCTGCTGTGGAAGCCGGTGGCGGTCGTCGGTCTGTTCCTGGCCACCCGGGCGGTGGCCAATCGCAGCTTCAGCGTGCAGATCGAGCGGCGGGCGGCGCTGATCCTCGGGCTGCTGTTCGGCTCGTTCACCGTCATCTACGGCGCCCTGGGGATCGTCGGGGACCTGATGCCCACCTGGCTGTCGTGGGGCTATCCGTTCGGGCTGATGGCGGTCGCGCTCGTGCTGTTCGCGCTGGTGCGCTATGACCGCTCGCGCGGCGCCGGGCGGCCCGACTGGATCCCGGGCCTGCTCGGCGCGCTCGCCAGCTTGCTGCATCCGTGGCAGGGCGAGATCCTGATCCTGCTCGTGCTCGGCGCGGAGCTCGTCCGCTGGCGCGATCTGCTGCTGTGGTGGCGGACCGAGCAGTGGCGGCGGCTGGCGCTGCCGGCGCTGACGATCGCGCTCACCGCGCTGCCGCTCCTGTACTACCTGATGCTCGGTCACCTCGACCTCTCGTGGAAGCTGGCGCGGGTGCAGAGCAAGCACGCGTTCCCGTTCACCGCCATCCTCATCGGCGCCGCGCCGCTGGCGATCCCGGCGCTGCTCGGCTACCGCGGGCGGTCCGAGAGTGTCCTGGAGCTGCTGATGCGGCTGTGGGCCCCGGTCGCCCTCATCATCTACGTCTTCTCGGCCACCGGCCTGAGCGCGACGCCGCTGCACGCCTTTGACGGGATCACGATCCCGCTGGCGATGCTCGCCGTCAAGGGGGTGACGCGGAGCCGGCTCGCGTCGGTGCCCCGCCCGCGGCTGGTGGCGGCGGCGGTGATCGCGCTCGGGATCGTGCCGGCCAACGCCTACGCGCTGGCCACCGCCCACGAGTTCGTCGATCCCACCAGCGGCAACGCCAACTTCATCACCCACGACGAGCTCGGGGCGCTGCGCTACCTGGCCAAGGATCCCGACCCCGGTGGCGTGCTCACGCAGTTCTACCTCGGCGAGGCGGTGCCGGGACGGACCGGCCGGCGCACGCTCGTCGGGGACTGCTTGTGGTCTGAGCCCAACTGCATGCCGCGCGCGCTGGGGGCCGACGCGCTGTTTGAGGGCCAGGAATCGCGGGCCGCGGCGCGGCGATTCGTGCGCCAGAGCGGAGCCCGGTTCTTGCTGGCGAGCTGCAGCCGCCAGGATGTCGGACTGAACCGGATCCTCGGCTCGGTGATCGTGTCGACCAAGCGGTTTGGGTGCGCCACCGTCTACGAGCTCGACCCGCCGGCGGCGGCGACGGGACCTCTGGCAGAATCAGGCGGCAATGCGGCTGTTCGCGCTTCGAGGCGCCAATAGCGTCGAGGTCAACGAGGCGAGCGCGATCCTGGAGGGCACGAGCCTTCTCATCCGCGAGCTCATGGACCGAAACGCGCTGTCCACCGACGCGATGGTGAGTTGCATCTTCACGCTCACCGACGACCTCAACGCGGAGTTCCCGGCCGTCGCGGCGCGGCGCCTGGGGATGGACCGCGTGCCGCTGCTGTGCACCCGAGAGGTCCCCGTCCCCGGCTCGCTGCCGCGCGTCATCCGGCTGATGCTGCACTACTACGCGCAGGACGATCATCAGCCGCGCCACGTCTACCTCGGCGCCGCGAAGACGCTGAGATCCGACCTGGAGGCGGCACAATAACCGCGATGGCGATCGAGTTCTCCGAACGCATTCGCAGGATCCCGGCGTACCCGCTGGCGGCGGGGTATGACCTCGGTGCCGACATCGCGATGCTCGCCTCCAACGAGTCGTGCTTCGCGCCGGCTCCCGGCGTGGTGGAGGCCGCCCACCGGGCGCTGAGCGGCGTGCACCGCTACCCCGACCCGTCCTACGCCGCCCTGCGCGGCGCCCTGTCTGACCGCTACGGCGTCGCGCGCGAGCGGATCGCGCTCGGCAACGGCTCCTGCGACATCCTGCTGGCCGCCGGCGAGGCGCTGCTCGAGCCCGGCGCCGAGGTCGTGTACGCCTGGCCCGCGTTCAGCGTCTATCCGCATCTGGCGGCCGCCTCCGGCGCCCGGGCGATCGAGGTGCCGCTCGACGACGACGATCGCCATGACCTCGACGCGATGGCCGCCGAGATCACCGTCGCCACCCGGCTGGTGCTCATCTGCAACCCGAACAACCCGACCTCCACGTCGCTGGCGCTCGACGCGGTGGCGGCGTTCATGGAGCGGGTGCCCCGCCACGTGTGCGTCATCCTCGACGAGGCCTATGTCGAGTTCGCGCTCGCGGTCGGCGACACGTACGCATCGCTCGATCTGCTGGCGCGGTGGCCGAACCTGGTGCTGCTGCGCACGTTCTCCAAGGCCTACGGACTCGCCGGGCTCCGGGTCGGCTACGGGCTGTGCGGCTCCGAGGACTTCCGGGCCGCCGTGGACCAGGTCCGCCAGCCGTTCTATCTCAACATGGCCGCGCAGGCCGCCGCGGTGGAGGCGTTGCGCCACCAGGACGAGGTCGAGCGTCGCGTGACCCACACGGTCGCCGCCCGGCTCGAGCTGAGCCGCGGGCTGGGCGACCTGGGACTGTGGGTGGCCGAGTCCGATGCGAACTTCGTCTGGACCCATCTGCCGGACGAGGCCGATGAACCCGAGGTGATCGACGAGCTGGCCGCGCGGGGCGTGCTGGTTCGGGCCGGAGCCGCGCTGGGGCGCGAGCGATCGCTGCGGGTGACGATCGGCACGGATGCCGACAACCGCCGGTTCCTGGGCGCGCTGCGAGACGTTCTGGCGCGACCATGACCCCTCCGTGAGCACATCGCTGTCGGTGACGGATTCCGCGGCGTCGCCGCCGACCCGCCCGGCGCGGCGGTCCCGGGGGCGGCTCCCGCGGCGCTGGATCCGCTGGCTGCTGGTGGCGGCGGCCGTGCTCGTGGTGTCGACGGTGGTGGTGGTGGCGACGGGGATGCGGCCCGATTACGACGGCTTCGGCTGGCTGGTGTGGGGCCGCCAGGTCCTGCACTGGAACCTCAACACCGACGGTGCGCCGTCGTGGAAGCCGCTCACGTTCGTGTTCACGCTGCCCTACGCGCTCGCGGGGACCGCCCAGCTGTGGCTGTGGATGGTCACCTCGGTGGCCGGCGCGGTCGGCGGCTGCGTGTTCGCCGCCCGGATCGCGTTCCGGCTTGCCGGCTCGTCACCGGACCGGCGCTACGCGCCCTATGTGGCCGGCGCGTTCGCCGGCGTGTGCCTGCTGGGGATCGACACCTACTCGCACCTGGTGCTGATCGCCAACTCCGATCCGCTGATCGTGACGCTGTGCCTGGGCGCGATAGACAGCCACCTGTCGCGCCGGCCCCGGCTCGCGTTCGCGTTCCTGGTCGGCGCGTCGCTCGGCCGTCCGGAGGCGTGGGTGTTCACCGGCCTGTACGCCCTGTGGGCCTGGCGGGCGGTCCCGCGGAGCCGCTGGCTGCTCGTCGCCGGGCTGCTGCTCATCCCCGCCTTCTGGTTCACGATCCCGGCGCTCACCTCGCACAGCTGGTTCATCGCCGGGGACCTCGCGCTCGGCCAGAAGACGGTCATCCACGGCAACAAGATCCTCGGCGTGATCAGCCGCTTTCGCAGCCTGTACGGGCTGCCGATGCAGCTGGCGGCGCTGCTCGGCATCGGGCTGGCGGCGGCGCGGCGCGACCGGGTGACGCTAGCGATCGCCGGCGCCGGGGTGCTGTGGGTGGTGATCGAGATCGCGTTCGCCTATCACGGCTGGTCGGCGGTATCGCGGTATCTGATCGAGCCGGCGGGCGTGATGGTGGTGATCGCCGGCGCGGCGGTCGGCCGGGTGCTGGCCGATGCACGCAGCGCGCGGCTGCTGCGGTGGGCGGGGCCGGTGCTGGTGCTCGTGCTGGTGGCGGCGCTGGTCCCGACGGTGCGCCACCGCGCCGACGACACCCGCGTGGCGCTCGACAACGCGCACAAGCACGAGAAGCAGGTGGACCGCCTGCGCGCCGTCGTCGATAAGATCGGCGGCCCCGACAAGGTCAAGTCGTGCGGTCAGCCGGTATCGCTGCTCGGCTTCCAGAGCACGCTCGCCTGGGTGGTGGGCCTCAACGTCGGCGACATCGGCTACCGCCCCGGCAAGGCGATCGGCCAGGGCGAGGACATCGTCCTGTTCAAGCCCCACGAGGAGGGGTGGCAGGTCCGCCCCTACAACCTCGCCGCCACCCAGAAGGGGCGCTGCGGCGCGCTGAAGACCGACTCGTCGATGGGCTGAGCGTTGGGCCTGGCTTGCGGTTGAGCATGCCCTCCTTACCGTCGGCGCGCAGTTTCACCGGCACCTCGGGCTGATCCTGCGCGTCCGCCGCAGGCGGGCCAAGCACGACGTCGACGACGATGTGCTGCAGACCGGTGCGTCCCAATGGCACCGCGATGCGCGTGAGGTCGCCGACACGCGCGAGCACGTGAACGCCTGGATCGGCCGCCGGGATCCGAGCGAGAACCTCGGCGGTGGTGCCGCGTGCCACACCGCCGCGTTCTTCGATCACGGTCCTGAGCATCCGCCTCGGACTCGACGTGGATGAAGAATCGAGTAGTAGAGACCGGAAAGTTCATCCACGTCGCCGAACCGGCGGCGGCCGTCGCACGTCGCCGAACCGGCGGCGGCCGTCGCCCGTACGCTGACAGGGTTCACGGCTCGGTGCTGGTTGCGCGCCACCCCGCCCCTCTGGTACAACACCGTCCAGCAAGCGCATGAGCGACCCCACCCGTACGTCCCGCAGCACCGACGCCGGTCTTGGTTGGTCCTCCTACGCGCGCTTCTCCGCCTGGCGATTTAGCTAGGCGCTCGGCCACAACCCCCGGCCCGCACCACGCGGGATGAGCTCGGAGGTCGGGCGCCCTGGCATCGCACCGCGGCGTGTTCACGTGTCGGTGACCGGATCGGGCTCACCGTTTTCGTAGAGTCTTGAGCGTTGAAAGGAACAGGCACCAGATGATGATCGTCATGAAACCGGGGGCCACCGAGCGCGAGGTGCAGGCCGTCGTGGACCGCGTGCACAGCGTCGGCGCGCGCGCCCACGTGATCAACGGCGAGGAGCTGACCGTGATCGGGGCGATCGGCGACTCCGAGCATGTCGCCCGGCTCGAGCTCGACGGCACGCCGGGCGTCGACCACATGCTGCCGATCTCCAAGCCGTACAAGCTGGCCTCGAGCCAGATCACGCACGGCGCCCGCACGGTGCTCGACATCGCGGGACGCCCGGTCGGCGGCGATCACTTCACGATGATCGCCGGGCCGTGCACCGTCGAGTCCCGCGAGCAGTTGCTCGAGACGGCTCGGATCGTCGGCGACGCCGGCGCGACGCTGTTGCGCGGCGGCGCCTACAAGCCGCGCACGTCCCCGTACGCCTTCCACGGGCTCGGTCAGGAGGGGCTGCGGCTGCTGGCCGAGGCCAAGGCGCAGACCGGCCTGCCGATCGTCACCGAGGTGATGGACGCCCGCGATCTCGACGCGGTCCTCGAGGTCGCTGACGTGATCCAGATCGGCGCCCGCAACATGCAGAACTACACGCTCCTGTCCGAGATCGGCCGCGCGGGCTGCCCGGCGATGATCAAGCGGGGACTGTCGAGCACGCTGGAGGAGCTGCTGATGGCCGCGGAGTACATCCTCAAGGAGGGCAACGAGGCGGTGATGCTGTGCGAGCGCGGCATCCGCACGTTCGAGACCGCGTACCGGTTCACCCTGGACCTGATGGCGATCCCGGTGCTCAAGGAGCTGACCCACCTCCCGGTGATCGTCGATCCCAGCCATGCCGCCGGGCGCCGGGACCTGGTGATGCCGATGTCGCTCGCGGCGGCCGCGGCCGGCGCCGACGGGATCATCGTGGAGGTCCATCCCCACCCCGACGAGGCGATCTGCGACGCCGCGCAACAGCTCCCCGCCGCCGACTTCGCCGACTACCTGCACCGCGTCCGGGCCGCCGCCGCGGTCGCCGGCAAGACGCTGTGGGAGGCGCCGGCTGCAACCGGCGCCCGCTGAGCCGCCCACCCGCCGTGACCGTCACCCCGACATGGCGCTCTGATCGAGTCCGCGACCAGCGGATCGAGCGGCTCGTGCCGCTCGCGGCGCCGCGCGAGCTGATCGAGGAGCTGCCGCTCTCCGACGCGCACGTGGAGGTCCTGCTGCGCGGTCGCGCCGATGTCCAGGCGATCCTCGACGGACACGACGATCGCCTGCTCGTCGTGGTGGGCCCGTGCAGCATCCACGACGTCGCCGCCAGCCGCGAGTACGCGCAGCGGCTGAGCGCTGAGATGGAACGGCTCGCGCCGGACCTGTGCGTGGCGATGCGGGTGTACTTCGAGAAGCCGCGCACGACGATCGGCTGGAAGGGCCTGATCAACGATCCCCATCTCGATGGATCGGCCGATGTCAACACCGGGTTGCGAATGGCGCGGCGGCTGCTGCTCGAGGTGCTGGCCCTCGGCCTGCCGGTCGGCTGCGAGTTCCTCGATCCGATCACCCCGCAGTACATCTCCGACGCCGTCTGCTGGGGCGCGATCGGCGCCCGCACGGTGGAGAGCCAGATCCACCGCCAGCTCGGCTCGGGCCTGTCGATGCCGGTTGGCTTCAAGAACCGGACGGACGGCAACGTGCAGGTGGCCGTCGACGCGGTGCGCGCCGCCGGCGTGTCGCACGCGTTCGCCGGCATCGACGTGACCGGCAGCTCGGCGATCCTGCACACCCGCGGCAACCGTGACTGCCACGTCATCCTGCGCGGCGGCAAGGGCGCCCCCAACTTCGGCGCCGAGTCGGTGGCCGTCGCGATCGAGCTGCTGCGCGCTGACGGCCTGCCCGAGCGGGTGATGATCGACCTCAGCCACGACAACAGCGGCAAGGACCCCAGCCGCCAGCCGGCCGTGGCCGCCGCCGTCGCCGGCCAGATCGCCGGCGGAGAGCGCGCCGTCGTCGGCGTGATGCTCGAGTCGTTCCTCGTCGACGGGCGCCAGAGCCTCGACGATGACGCGCCGCTGGTCTACGGCCAGTCGGTCACCGACGGCTGCATCGGCTGGGACACCACGATCGAGGTGCTCGACAGCCTGGCCGGCGCGGTCCGAGCCCGTCGCGGCGGCGCCGCGTAGGCACCCGGCGAATGCGGCTGGCCGTCCTCGGAGTGGGGCTGATCGGCGGCTCGGTGGCGCTCGGCGCCCGCGAGCGGCTCGGCGCCACGGTGACCGGATACGACGACTCGCCCGAGGCGTTGGAGACCGCGCTGGCACGCGGAGCGCTCGACTGCGCGCGCAGTTCGGTGACCGAGGCCGTCGCCGACGCCGAGGTGGTGTTCGTGGCCGTCCCTGTCGGCGGCCTGTCGGAGCTCGTCGGCGAGGCGCTCGCGGTGGCGCCGGCGGACTGCGTGGTCACCGACGTCGGATCGACCAAGCGCGCGGTCCTCGCCGCTCACGCCGACCCCCGGTTCGTCGGCGGCCATCCGCTGGCCGGCGCCGAGAACGCCGGCGTCGAGCACGCCCGTGCCGACCTGTTCGAGGCGGCGACGTGGTACCTCACCCCGAGCCCGGTCACCTCCGGGGTGCTGTATCAGCGCCTGCACCGCTTGCTGCGCGGCCTCGGCGCGCGGCCGACGGCGATCGATGCCGAGACCCATGACCAGATCCTTGCCGCCGTGTCGCACCTGCCCCACGTGTTCGCCAACGTGCTCGTCGGGCAGGCCGCCGCGACGCTGGAATCGGGCCCCCACCCACCCACGCACCCGCCCGCCCGGCTGCCGGCGACCGGCCCCAGCTTTCGCGACGCCACCCGCGTCGCCGGCGCCCCGAGCGCGATCTGGACCGATATCTACTTGTCCAACCGCGATGCGCTCACCGCCGAGATCGACGGCGCGATCGCGCGCCTGCACGCCGTCCGCGCGGCGCTCACCGCCGGTGACCGCGAAGCGATCACGGTCTGGAACGAGGCGGCGGCCGGCGATCGCCACCGCCTGCTCGAGTCCCCGCTCGCCGGCGGAGACCTGCACGAGCTGCGGGCGTCGGTGCCCAACCGGCCGGGGGTGGTGGCGCAGATCGCGCTCGAGCTCGGCCGGGCCGGGGTCAACATCACGGACATGGCGCTCTACCCGGCCAGCGACATGAGCGAGGGGGTGGTCGCGCTGTGGATCGGCGGCGAGCGGTCAGCGCAGCGGGCCCAGGCGCTGATCGGCGATCTCGGCTTCCCGGTGGCCCGGCCGTGAACGCCCGGTTCGGGGGTGGGCGCGATCGGGTCAGCCTGCGCGGGCGGGTCGCCCCACCCCCCGACAAGTCGATCTCCCATCGTGCCGCGATCGTCGGGGCGATGGCGTCTGAGCCGGTCCGCATCTCCAACTACCTCGACGCCGCCGACACCCGCTCCACGCTGGCGGCGGTCCGCGAGCTCGGGGCGATCGTCGAGACCCGGGCCGACGAGATCGTCATCCGCGGATGCGGCATGCGCAACGCGCAGCCCCCAGGCCATCCGATCGATGTCGGCAACGCCGGCACGCTGATGCGGCTGCTGCCGGGGTGGCTGGCGTTCCAGCAGGAGGCCGCGTTCACCCTCGACGGCGACAGCTCGATCCGGGGCCGCCCCGTCGATCGGGTCGCGCGGCCACTGGAGCTGATGGGGGCCCGCCTGGAGGCCCGCGACGGTCGCTTCCCGCCGTTCACGGTCCACGGCGCCGGCCTGCACGGCATCACCTACGAGCTGCCGGTCGCCTCCGCCCAGGTCAAATCGTGCGTGCTGCTCGCCGGGCTGGCCACCGACGGCACGACGGTCCGCGAGCCGATTCCCACCCGCGACCACACCGAGCGGATGCTGGCCGCTGCCGGCGCCCGGGTGGCCCGCGAGCCGCTGAGCGGCGGCGGCTTCGCGTCGACGGTCGGCAACGCCGATGAGCTCGAGCTCGAGCATGTGCGAGTGCCCGGTGACCTGTCGAGCGCCGCCTTTCTGATCGCCGCCGGCGTGCTCGTGCCCGGCGCCCGCCTCGTGCTCGACGGGGTCGGCGTCAACTGGACCCGCACCGGCTTTTTGCGGATCCTGCAGCGGATGGGGGCGATCGTCGTCGGCGAGCTCGAGGCGCCGGGGACGTTTGACGCCGCCGAGCCGACGTGCGACCTCGATGTGAGCTACGGGCCGATCGTCGGGACCACGGTGGAGGCCCAGGAGGTCCCGCTGGCGATCGACGAGCTGCCCCTCGTCGCGCTGCTCGGCTGCTTCGCCGAGGGCGAGACGGTCGTCCGCGGCGCCGCCGAGCTCCGCGTCAAGGAGTCCGATCGGATCGCCACCGTCGTCGACGGGCTGCGCGGCCTCGGCGGCGAGATCGAGGCCCTCCCCGACGGCTTCATCGTGCGCGGCGGGAGCGGCTTGCGGGGAGGTCGGATCGATGCCCACGGTGATCATCGCCTGGCGCTGCTCGGCGCCGTGGCCGGGCTGGCGTCGCGCGACGGGGTGGAGGTCATCGGGATGGAGGCCGCCGACGTGTCCTATCCGGGGTTCGCCGCGCACATCGAGGAGCTGGCGTCGTGACGGTCGTCGCCATCGACGGGCCCGCCGGCGCCGGGAAGTCCACGGTTGCCCGCGCGGTGGCGCGCGAGCTCGGCTTCACCTACCTGGACTCGGGGGCGATGTACCGCTCGGTCGCGCTCGTCGCGCTCGAGCGCGGGCAGCCGGCCGCGGCGGTGGCCCCGGGGCTGGGGATCGAGCTCGGAGACCGGGTGCTCGTCGACGGCCGCGATGTGACCGACGCGATCCGCACCGCCGAGGTGTCGGAGGCGGCCTCGGTGGCCGCCGCCCAGCCAGCGGTGCGCGAGGCGATGGTGACGGCGCAGCGCCGGCTGCTCGCCGGCGGGAACTGGGTCGCCGAGGGACGGGACATCGGCACCGTGGTCGCGCCCGGGGCCGAGGTCAAGGTGTTCCTCACCGCCAGCTCGCAGGCGCGGGCCCAGCGGCGGGCGGCCGAGCTCGGCGGCGACGCGGGGACGGTCCTCGCCGAGCAGGCGATCCGCGATCAGCGCGACGAGTCCCGGGCCCACTCGCCGCTGGTCGCCGCGCCCGATGCCGAGGCGATCGACACCACCGACCTCACGCTCGACGAGGTCGTCGCGCGCATCGTGGCGCTCGTCGGCCGGTGCGACCCCTGAGAGGTCCTGGCCGCGAGGCTTGACATGAGAGATACCTAACGGTTAGGCTCGGTACCTAACCGTTAGGAGTAG
>DATCFW010000219.1:0-15103 GCA_036509295.1 Solirubrobacteraceae bacterium
TGTGCCAGCCGAACACTCGCTCATAGAAGCGCGCTGACGCCGCCGGGTCGGCGGCGGGAATCTGCAGGTAGCACAGCTGGCCGTGCCGGAGTCCGGCGATCGAGGTCGGCTGCTCGTCCCGGCTCATGACTAAAGTTTTACAACCATGTCGGGCTTATCGCCACGACGCGCCGACGCGGGTCCTCGGCGATCGTCTGCACAGCCGCGTCGAGGATCCGCTCGGCGTTGCGCACCGCTGTACGCCCACTTCGCCAGTCGCGACGCTCTCATGGACGAGCTCACGTCGCCGTCCTTGTCGAGCTCATCCACGCCGCCGCCAGGCAGGTGAGCGCCGGGGCGATGGACACCGCCAGCGCCCAGGCGGCGCTGCTGCGCACCGCCGACGCGGTCGTCGCCCGGCGCCCGGCGCGGGCCGGTCCCGCGCCGGCGTAGCCGCTCGCGGCATCGCATCAACCGTGGTGAGAAGCGCACCGAAGTGAGTCGTCGCGCGATCTTTCCAGCCGAGTGGGGCGTGAAGTGCGGTGCGTTCGAGGCGGGTGGTGCGGGGTCTGGCGTGTGTGCCATGTCGGCGCGTCCGTGTGCACCGTTCGCGGCACAACCTGGGGGGCATCGGCGGCAGCGAAGTCCGAGACCGCCAGACCACCGAAGCTGGTTGCCACGAGGACCGCTGACACGGTCCAGGCGGTGGCGGTCGTGGCGATGCGCTGGACCAGTCCGTCCGCCGCCAGACGTATGAGCAGCCGGGTGCGCGAGCGTCCCTCGTGGGCAATGAGGTCGTCGACCAGAGCCACGAGCTCCGGGCCGTGACCCTCGCGAACCCGGCGGGGGTAGAGCAGCAGGATCGCGGCTGTGAGGCGGCGCCTCATGTGCCACCCAGAGCGATCCGCTCAAGCCCGAGGCTCGCGATTCGGGCGGATTCGGCCAGACGCTCGGCCAGCGCACTCCGGCCCGCTGGGGTCAGCCGATACGGGTAGCGTCGGTCATCGGCCGGTAGGCGTTGCACGAAGCCGTCAGCCTCGAGCTTGGCCAGTGCCCCGTACAGCGTCCCCGGTGACAGGGCAACACCGGAGAAGCTCTCGACGTCCTTGAGCAGCGCGTACCCGTGGCGGTCACCGCCGGCCAGGCTGGTGAGCACAAGAACGCTGCGTTCGGCCAGCAGCATGCGACTCAGAGTACGCCGATCCGGTCCAGCGGCCAGTAAGTGAAGAACGCGACGCCGATGATGTAGCGCTGCGCAACCGGACCCCAGTAGCGGCTGTCATCAGAGTCCCCGCGGTTATCGCCCATCATGTAGTAGTCGCCGGCTGGGACCCGGATCGAATGGGAGAACGTGCATTCGGCAGCGTCGCCGCCAGCGCTGATGTAGGCGTCCGGCTCCCGCTTGCCGTTGCGGATCACGTGCCCGTCCACGATCCGCAGCACATCACCGGGTACGCCGACGACGCGCTTGACGAAGGTCTGGTCTGACTCACTGGCCAGCGGCCGGTCACACGGTTGGCCCAGCGGCGCCCCATCGGCGCTGAACCCCTGCTGGGAGTTGGCACACTGGCCCGACGCGAGGTCTGCGCCGTGTGGTGGATGAAACACGACCACGTCCCCGATCCCGGGGTCGGTGTCCAGCCGGTTGACCAGGATCCGCTGGTTGATGGCCAGCGTCGGCAGCATTGATCCGCTTGGGATCTTGTACGGCTTGACCACGAATGTCTGGATCAGCAGGGCGAGACCGACCGCCACGGCGACGGCGACGGTGCCCTCTAACAGCGACCGCAGACGACGCATCAATGACTCGGATTCCGTTATAACGGTTTCCGACTGTACCAGCCCTCGGGACGGCACGCGAGGGTGAGGCGTGCTCGTGCGGCCCTCGGGATCGACGCCAGGCGCCGGGGTCTAGGACGGAGGGATCCGGCCGCGGGGTGGCTTGGGCGATAGCCCGCCGGCGGTCGGCTGGTCTGGCCGGCGTCTGAATCGCGGCCGCAACGTCGGGTGAGGAACCTCGACGGGCTGCGCGTCGGCAACGACATCGAGTGCGTCGAGGATGTTGCGCAGGTTGACCAGCACAGCGCCCGCGACGGGCCAGAAACCTTCGCGGAGCTGACCGACGGCGAGCTCTTCGGCGTAGGCGGTGAGGTCGGCTCGCACCGATGTGACGGTCTCGGCGTCCGCCGTGCTGATCGCCCCGCCGGCTCTGGCAAGCAACTCCCGCCAGCGCTCTTGAAAGCCGGGGTCCCACTCGGCCGTCGGCAAGCTGGCGTGGCCGATCGTCCGGGCCATACTGCGCGTCTCAGCCACCGCTTGGCCCAGCCTGCCCAAGATGTCGTCGAAACCCTGGGCGGCGCGCATCCGCCGCGCGGTCGCGCGGCGTGGGTTCAGCAGTCCGCTCTCACGGGCCTGAGCCAGAACACTCCATGCTCGATCGATCGCGCGGTCCAATGCGTTGGTCTTGGCGATCCAGTCATCAACGTCGGCGGGGTGACATCCGCTGGAAAGGCGAGCGGCCATCTCGCTGAGTACCCCCCCGAGGCGCTCAGTCACGACGTCGATCTGCCTGGCGGCGCTGCGATCACGCAACGGCGGCCAGACGAGAAGATTCACGAGGAGGCCCACGGCGATCCCGATACCTGTGTCCAGAAGCCGCGAGCCGAGAATGCCTCCGTTGTCGCTGTAGCCGTTGGTCAGCACAATCAGTGCGGTTGCCGCAGTGGTCGTCGTCTCATCCTGAAGGCCACGCATCGAGCCGGCGAGAAGACCAACGAGAATCACGACTCCCACCGAGACCGCGCTGAGGCGAACAGCTGCCCTGCGGCGAAGGCCACCAAGACACCCAGCACGCTCGCGCCGGCTTGCCGGATGCCGCGCCTCAACGTCCCGAACACGGTCGCATGAACCGTCAGCAATGCCGCCCATGGCGCCAGATACGGCTGCTCCAGGTGAAACACATGCGCGGCGAGAACCCAGGCAATGACCGTGGCCAGAGCAGTCTTCAGCACCTGCGACACGCCAGTCCACATGATCGGGTCACGCAGGCGATGTCCCAACCGAGCAAACATGGCCATGCCCCGGGGCTACCCGCTCCCCCATCCCGCCGACACGACCGCGGCGCTTTCGCGGCCACGCAGGCGTGACCGCGCGCCCCGTCGAGTGGGCGCTTGTTGGCGGCGTTCGAGCCAGCGCCCTGATAGACGGCACCTGTGCCCGACCGCTGCTATCAGCACCCCGACTGGGCGGCGGTCCGCGTCGCGGCGACCGCCAGCACGTCGGCTCGCTCGTTGAGCGCGTGGCCGAGGTGTCCCTTGACCCAGTGCCAGCGGACCTGCTCGTGGTCTGACACTGCGGCGTCGAGCTGGACCCAGATCTCCTTGTTCTTGACCGGGGCGCCCGAGGCCGTCTTCCAGTCCTTGCGCTTCCAGCCCGCCATCCAGGCGGTCATGCCGTCGTGCAGGTAGCGAGAGTCGGTCACGATGCACACCCGCGACCCGGACGGCAGCGCGCACAAGCCCTCCAGCGCGGCGGTCATCTCCATGATGTTGTTCGTCGTGAGAGCCAGACCACCGCTGTGCTCCTCGACGACCCCATCCTCCCAGCACAGCAGCGCAGCCCATCCGCCCGGGCCGGGATTACGCTGGCAGGCGCCGTCGGTCCAGACGAGCACCTCGCCAGGGGCGGCTTCCGGAAGGTGGCCGGGCAGTGACTTGGATCGCCGACGCGGTCTAGCGGCCATGGAGCGGCATTCAACCAAGCCGTCGGCCCCAGCGGCACCGGCCAGCGCGTCCTCCGTCGCCGCAGGAGGCGTGAGCGCCGAGTTGTCTGCGCGGGGATGCACCGCAGCGGCGTGACGCCGGCCTCCAGCCTCAAGGAGATGATTTTGATCTCCTGGCTCGTCGTGGAGTCACCGGCCGTCTCGGGGAGGCGCGCCGGCCGGGGGCAGCAGCTCGGTTCGAAACTGCGGTGCCAACGCATGGGCCTGAGCGACGAAGCACGCGTGGGCGGCGTCGTCCAGCGCCTGCGCAACCCCGGGAGCCCGCCGCGCTTCCCGGCGGGCTCCGTCCCGGCGCGGACATCGTGCCCCGGGGCCCCGCACCCCCGGCCGCCGCGCATCGCGGTACGTTGCCCTGCATGTCGCCCAGATGGGGACGGGTCTGGTTCGGTGCGACGGCCGCGTGCGTGCTGGCCGGCGTGACGATCAGCGTCTTCACGGCGGCCAACAACAGCGGAGGCCACTTTCACCCGGCGGCCGCGCGAGCGGTCAATACGCTCGCGTTCTTCACGATCCAATCGAACGTGCTCGTCGGCCTGGCGACGCTGCTGCTGGCGGTACGTCTCGACCGCGCATCAACGGCGTTCTCGGTCCTGCGCCTCGCCGGCCTCGTGGCGATCACCGTCACCGGGCTCGTGTTCCACGCGGTGCTCGCGCAGACGCTCGATCTGAGGAGCTGGGATGCCGTCGGCAACGAGCTCGTGCACACCGTGGTGCCGGTGATGGCGGTGGTCGGCTGGCTGCTGCTGGGCCCGCGACGTCTGGTGTCCGCCCGCGTCGCCTGGCTGTCACTGATCTTCCCGATCTGTTGGCTCGCGTTCACCTTGATCCGCGGTGCGATCGCGCATTGGTACCCGTACCCGTTCATCGACGTCACTGCACTCGGGTATGGTCGCGCCGCCGTGAACTGTGTCTGGGTGGCGCTGCTGATGCTCGGCCTGGCGGCGGGAGCGACGGTCCTCGACGGGCGCCTCGCCCATCCCGCGCACGCCGTACGATGAGTGCCATGTCGACGTCTCCCGCCGCCGCGCTCACTGAATCGGACATCGAAGCGCATCGTCCCGCCTTGACCGGCTACTGCTACCGCATGCTCGGCTCCCCGTTCGAAGCCGAGGACGCCGTGCAGGACACGGTGCTGCGCGCGTGGCGCAGCCGGGATCGCTTCGAGGGCCGCTCGTCGCTGAAGTCGTGGCTGTACCGCATCGCCACCAACGTCTGCCTGGACCACCTCGACGGCCGCAAGCGTCGAGCCACGCCGATGGATCTCGGGCCGGCCAAGGTGGCCGAGCTGGCCAACCTCAACGTCCTGCCTGACGACGCGTGGATCGAGCCGATCCCCGATACGCTCGTCTCCCAGGATCCCGATCCCGCTGACGCGGCGGTGCGCAGCGAGACCATCCGTCTGGCGTTTGTGGCCGCGCTCCAGCAGCTCCCCGCCCGCCAGCGCGCCGCACTGATCCTGTGCGAGGTGTTGCATTGGAAGGCTGCGGAGGCGGCCGAGCTGCTCGAGACGAGTGTCGCCGCGATCAACAGCGCGCTGCAGCGAGCCCGGGACACGCTCGCTGCCGGCGCCGACGCGAGCGCGGTCCGCGTCGCCGACCTCGATGCCCCGGATCAGGCGTTCCTGGTGCGCTACGTCGACGCGTTCGAGCGTTACGACATGGACGCCCTGTGCTCCCTGATCCGCGAGGACGCCACCCAGTCGATGCCTCCGTACGACCTGTGGCTGTCGGGCCGCGACGACATCCTGAAGTGGTGGGTCGGCCCGGGCAACGGCTGCCGCGACTCGCGCGTGGTCCCCACCGTCACGGCCAACGGATCGCCGGCCTTCGGCCAGTACAAGCCGGCCGCCTCGGGACACGGACACGAGCCGTGGGCGCTGCAGGTGATCGAGCTGCAGGCCGGACGGATCGGACAGCTCACCTTCTTCCTCAACACGCAGACCCTGTTCCCGCTGTTCGGGCTGCCGCTGACGTTCGCCGGCTGAGCCCGAGGCTGAGCGGCCCCCGGAGCCCCATCAGCTCGATCAGTGCATCGAGCTCCGCCGTCGAGCCCCGGAGCGTGACCCGGCACCGGTGCCGGCGGGCCCCGAGCGCCAGCCGCGCCAGCGCCTCGACCGCCACCGCATCCCCCGGCACGGCGCTTACATCACAGACGAGCACCCCGTTCGCGCCGCGCTCGAGCGCCGCGCAGGCTCGGCGATAGAGGCCGGGGAGGTCCGAGCGGGCGAGCGGCCCGCGGATCGCCAGCACCACCGCCGGGGGTGGGAGGTCCACGGCAGCACGCCGCCCGACCGCTCGCTCCTCGTCAGCCCACCTCGGTGCACGTGCCGGCGGGAATCTCGTCCAGCCGCCTGGACTCGCCAGCCGCCACGCCCGCGGGCGCTCGCGCCGTGGCGCTCTCGAGCACGAACACCGCCGTCGCGATCGCCACGACGACGAGACCCGCGCCGATCCAGAACGCCAGGTGATAGCCCGCGGTGAGTGCCGACGCGGTCGACGTGCCGTGGTGGATCAGGCCGTTGCTATGGGTCGATGCCACCGTCGCCAGGACGGCCAGCCCCAGGGCCCCGCCCACCTGTGCGGTGGTGTTGACCAGGCCGGAGGCCAGGCCGGCGTCCTGCGGCCCGGCGCCGGTCATCGCCAGCGCCATCAGCGCCGGGAACGAGCCGCCGATGCCGAGACCGAGGACGACGAGCGCCGGCAGCACGTGCACGACATAGGCGTCGTGTACGGGCACCTGCGCAAACCAGCCCAGCCCGAGCGCGCCGAGCGCCATGCCGGCGATCAGCACCCGGCGCGGACCGAACCGCATCACGAGCGGCTCTGAGTAGCGCAGTGACATCGTCCCCATCACCAGTGTTGTGGGCAGGAACGCCAGCCCGATCGTGAGCGCGTCGTAGTGCAGCACCCGCTGCAGGTACAGCGCGCCGAGGAAGAACATGCCGAACATGCCGGCCACCAGCAGCGCCTGGATGAGGTTGGCACCGGCCAGGTCGCGGGAGCGGAACACCCGCAGCGGGATCAGCGGCCTTGCCGCCGTCGCCTCGCGCACCAGGAAGCCGCCCAGCAGGGCTAGCGACGTCGCCCCCAGACCGAGCGTCTCGCCGGCACCCCAGCCGTGCCGGGCCGCCGGCACGACGATTGTGTATACGCCGAGCATCAGGGAGGTCACGAGCAGCAGCGCCCCCGGGACATCGGCGCCCTGGTCCAGGCCGACTCCGTGGCCCGGCTCGATCAGCCGCAGGGCGAGCGTGGCGGTGATGATGCCGATCGGGACGTTGATGAAGAAGATCCAGTGCCAATCGATTGCCTGGGTGAGCACGCCGCCGGCCAGCAGGCCGATCGAGCCGCCGGCGGAGGCGACGAAGCCGTACACCCCGATCGCCTTGGCCTGCGCACGCGGCTCGGGAAACATCGTCACGATCATGCCCAGGATCACCGCTGAGGTCATGGCGCCGCCCACACCCTGGACGAAGCGAGCGCCGACCAGCGTCGCCTGCGACCCCGCCAGGCCGCAGGCCATCGACGCCGAGGTGAACACCACCAGCCCGGCGAGGAACATGCGGCGGTGGCCGAGGAGGTCACCGAATCGGCCCGCGAGCAGCAGCAGCCCGCCGAAGGAGATCAGGTACGCGTTGACCACCCACGCCAGGCTCGACCCCGAGAAGCCGAGGTCGCTCTGAATCGAGGGCAACGCCACGTTCACCACCGTCACGTCGAGCACGATCATCAACATCCCCGCGCACAGGACATAGAGCGCGATCCGCCGCCGCCGTTCGTCGGTCGGGGGCAGTGCGGCGGATGGGACGTGGGCGGTCATCGGCAATCTCCTAACTGGTGTCGAGTTCACCAGCTCTGACCAGAGCCGCGGCCGAATCTCATCGGTGAGTGCGGCCCGCTGCTCGCCGGCCCCAGCCGTCCGGGGATGGCGCGAGGATGCGCGAGTGGTGCACCGGCCGATCGGCTCAGCCCTGCGCGAACTCCGCGATGTGCTGCGCGGCGCGACCCCCACGCATCTGCGGTTGCGCGATCACCTCATGGTCGTGGCGCTGGCGACCGCCGGGGTCGATGTGCTGTGCGCGCTCGCGGCGTTCGTACTGGAACGCCATTCTGCGCAGACGGAAGTCAAGACGATCGGCAGCGCGCTCTTCTGGACGAGCACGCAGCTGCTGACGGTCTCGTCTCAGCTGAAGAATCCCATCTCGGTCGCCGGGCGACTGCTCGATGTCTTCATGGAGGTCTATGCGATCACCGTCGTTGCGACGCTGGCGGGCGCGATCGGCGCATTCCTGCGCACGCGCGGCGAGGAGATCGGGGCCGCCGCGAAGACCGGGAAGTAGGGCTCGAGGGCGTTTGCGGCTGGCCGCGTCGGGTAGTTCGCGAAAGTGGGGTTCGGCGCCTTCATCGGGTCCATTGTCGTCTGCGCTCTCGCGATCGTGGCCACCGTCACCCTGGGAATCGCTTGGATCATCCTCGCGGTGCTCGCCGGCGGGCTCGCGCTGGTCGGGGTTCATGACCGGCGCACCTCGATGCGGCAACCGAGAAGTACTCGTCGTCGCGGGAGCGCCAGCAGCAGCTCGCCGACCCTGACTACGACACCCGCGGGGTCGTTGAGAAGGTGAGGACCGTGTTCGACAATCCCGACGATCGGATCCGGCCCGAGGCGGTCGCGGTCGCGGTCGACCGGCACGCGTCCGACAGCGCGATCTTCACCACTGACACGGGCATGTCAACCGTCTGGCTGTCGCGCTTCGTCACCTTGCGAGGCACCCGGCGCCTGATCGGGTCCTACAACCTGGGGTCGATGGCCAACGCCATGCCCCAGGCTCTGGGGGCGCAGGCCATGGACCGCGAGCGCGAGGTGATCGCCTTCTGCGGAGACGGCGGGCTGACGATGTTGCTCGGGGATCTGCTCACCGCCGTGCACCACGATCTGCGCGTCCGGTTGGTGGTCTTCAACAACGGCCGTCTCGGGATGGTCAAGCTCGAGCAGGAGCAGGGCGGCCTGCCGGAGTTCGGAACCAAGCCGCAAGACACCGATATCGCCGCGATCGCCGCGGCGGCCGGCATGCACGCGATCCGCGTCACCGCGGCCGATGCGCTCGACGGCGCCGTCAGCGCGGCCTTCACCCACCCGGGCCCGGTGCTGCTCGACGTCGTCACCAATCCCGACGAGATCTCGCTGCCGCCCAAGGTCAAGCTCGCGCAGGGTTGGGGCTTCGCGATCGCCAAGCTCACCGAGACGCTCGAGAGCCGCGGCTCGGGATAGTGCAGTTGTCCGCGCCCGGCTCAGACGCGTCCTTAGATCCCGTCGCCGACGTGCTCTTCCTCCTGGAGTGGCGGCGGCGGATCGCCGAGCTGTACGCCGAGATCCGGGAGGCACCTGACCCGCAGATCGCCTGGCGCCGCTGGCACGAGACGCGCGCTCGCCTGTTCCGGGAGCATCCCCAGTCGCCCATTCCGGCGGCCCAGCGCCCCGACTACGCGGGGCCCCACCTGTTTGCCTATGACCCGGCGTGGCGGGTGACGGCCTCCGTCGAGCCCGTCGAGGCCGGTCGCTTCGAGCTCGCGACGAGCAACGTCGAGGTCATGGCCTTCAACCGCTTCGGCCGGGCCCGGTTCACCGCCGCCGGGCGCGATCTGAGCCTCGAGCTGTACTGGCTCGAGGGCTACGGCGGCGGCCTGTTCCTGCCGTTCGCCGACGCGACGAGTGGAACGGAGACCTACGGCGCCGGACGCTACCTGCTCGATACCGTCAAGGGCGCGGACCTCGGCCAGCCGGACGGGCGTCTGCTGCTGGACTTCAACTTCGCCTACCCGCCGTCCTGCTCCTATGACCCCCGCTGGACGTGCCCGCTCGCGCCCCCGGCGAACCGGCTGTCGACGCCCGTCCGCGCGGGCGAGCGCCTCGCCCTCGCCTAGACGGGCGCTCACGGTCACGTCACAACTTCCCCGGTTCGCGGGTCTGGTTGTATGACCCGACGCGACGGAGGAACGTGACCGATGGATGAGCGTGCCTGGCTGGCCGAACGATTCGAGGAGCAACGGAGCCGGCTGCGGGCGGTGTCCTATCGGATGCTCGGCTCGCTGACCGAGGCCGACGACGCCGTCCAGGAGGCCTGGCTGCGTCTCAGTCGCTCGGATACCAGCGACATCGAGAACCTCGGCGCGTGGCTGACCACCGTCGTCGGGCGGGTGTCCTTGAACATGCTGCGCACGCGCCGGTCACGATCCGAGGAGCCGCTGGCGGACCATGTCCCGGAACCGTTCGTCGATCGCGTGGACGGGACCGACCCCGAGCACGAGGTCCTGCTGGCCGACTCGGTCGGCTTGGCGTTGCTGGTCGTCCTCGAGACGTTGGCACCCGCCGCGCGGCTCGCCTTCGTGCTGCACGACATGTTCGCCGTGCCGTTCGATGAGATCGCCACGATCGCCGATCGCTCTCCCGACGCGGGCCGGCAGCTCGCCAGTCGCGGACGGCGGCGCGTGCCGGGCGCCGGCGCGCCGAGCGGCGGGGCCTCGTCCTGCGGCGCTGACCCCGTCGCGCAGCGCGAAGCCGTGCAGGCGTTCCTCGCCGCCGCGCGGGACGGCGACTTCGACGGGCTCGTCGCGGTGCTAGCTCCCGACGTCGTCTTCAGAGTCCACGGCGCCATCCCCGCCGGCGCCTCGCCGGAGGTGCACGGAGCGGTCACGGTCGCCCGTCAGGACCGCCTACGCGCGGCTCGAGCTCGTCGTCCGGCCGGCGCTCGTCAACGGCGTCGCCGGCGCTGTCGCGACCCGGGACGGGCAGCCCTTCTCGGTTGCAAGCTTCGTCGTCAGCGATGGACGGATCGTGCGGATCGACATGATCGCTGACCCCGAGGTCCTCCGGCGGCTCGACCTGACGGTCCTCGATGACTGAGCGGCTGGCCCGCTGAGACCGGATTCACGGGTGCCGCACTGCGCCCAGCCACCCGCCGGATCGCCCTCCGTGCGTCGCGGAACCTAACGGACCACGGAGTCGGTGATCGTCGGCCGGCGCGCCCCGAGAAAGTAGATGCCGGGGAGTCCCGGGGTGTGAAAACGATCGTTGAGGTTGCGCTCAAGGGTGCTGCGGGTGATCGTCATCGTCCCGGTGCGATCGTCGGAGACGAAGAAGATCGCACCCCCGCCCTCGTTGGCGTGGTTGCCCTCGAACACGCTGCCGGCAATCGTGAGCGTCATCCGATCGCCGTCGTTGTAGATCGCCCCGCCGCTGCCGCCGCCCGGAGTCCCGGACCGGGCGGGGTTGGCGCCGTCGCCGGTCGCGTCGTTGCCGAGGAAGCGGCAGTTCCGCACCGTCCAGGAGACGCCGATGCTGCTCAGTGCCGCCCCATTGCTACACGCGTTGTGAGTGAAGCGGCTGTTGACGACGGACACGGGCAGGTCGTGGTACTGCGACAGCGCCCGTACGGCGCCGCCGCCGATGTCGGGACCGTCGCGCTCGCACCGGTTGCCGGTGAAGCCAGAGTTGACGATCCGCAGCTGTCCGCCCCGGTCGAAGATCGCCCCGCCGCCGCCACCATCGAAGCGCTGGCCGGTCGAGTTCCCGGCGGCGAAGGTCATGTTCTGGATCACCAGCCGGGGCGAGGCTTGATCCTGGCAGTGCGACGTCGTCCAGGTCTGCGCCGGATCGCACGTGTCCAGGTAGAGGATGCGCCGCCGTCCCTCCCCGCTCAGGGTCACCCGGCCGCCGCCGTCCAGGACGACCTGCGGACTGGCGTTTCGCACCTTTGCCGTCGCGCTCATCCTGATCGTGACCGGCGCCGGTCCGCATGCGAAGTGGATGATCCCGCCGGCGCGCACCGCCGCGACGACCGCGGCGGACGTGCAGCTGGCGGCCGTCCCGTGCCCGACGACGCGTTGCGTGGCCGGCTGCGCTGCGGGCGCGGCTGGCGTCGCGGACGTCGCGGACGTCGAGACGATCGCGAGACCGAGGCAGGCGATGAGCACTGGCGTTCGGCGTCCCACAGGCGAAGAGTAGGTGAGCCCGCGCCGATCGGTGGTGGCCAGCGCGACCCGGCACTGATCCAGCCCCGGGCCGCTCGTGCCGATGAAACCCCTGGGCCGGCACCACCCCCCATCGACAACCCCGCCATGATCAGCGCCGCATCGAAAGCCTCACTGCTCCGCGTCGCCATCGCGGCGTTGGCGCTCGGGGTGGCGGCGCACGCCACCCACGCGCTGGTCGGCGTCGGCGGCCACCGCCTCGACGATTTCATCGAGAACGGCGTCTACACCGGCGTTGAGCTGCTCGCGGTGGCGGTGTGCGCCGCCCGGGTGGTGACGGTGGCGGAGGACCGGTGGGCGTGGGGTCTGATGGCGTTCGGCCTGCTCGCCTGGTCCGGCGGAGACCTCGTCTGGACGCTCTGGCTCGACAACGTCGCGAACCCGCCCGCCCCGTCGGTGGCCGATGGCCTGTATCTGGTGATGTATCCCGCGATGTACGTGTCGTGGATGTTGCTCATCCGGTCCCGGCTTCGCCACGTCGGGACGGCGCAATGGCTGGATGGCGTGGCCGTGTCGCTGACGATCGCGGCGATCGCGGCGGGGCTCGTGCTGCCCGCGATCCTGCGGCTGAACAGCGGGCATCTGATGGATGTCGTCAATCTCGCCTACCCGCTGGGGGACTTCACGCTGCTGGCGTTCGTCGTCGTTGCGTTCTCGCTGTCGGGGTGGCGACCCGGGCGGACGTGGCTGCTGCTCGGCGCCGGCATGGCGATCTCGGCCACGGCCGACCTCATCTACGTGTACCAGGCGGCGGAGAACGCCTACGTTGCCGGCGGCATCCTCGACACCATGTGGATCGCGGCGATGAGCCTGCTGGCGCTGGCCGCGTGGCAGCCGTCGCGCCCCCGCGCGGCTCGTCCGGTCGCGGCGCCGCACACGATCGCGATCACTGCCGTGTCGGCCTGCGGCGCCCTGGGCCTCCTCGTCTATGCCGCGTTTGATCACGTGACGGCGCCGGCGGTCGGGCTGGCCGCCGCCGCGCTGCTGGTCACGTGGCTGCGCGGGGCCCTCACCTACCTGCAGAACGTGACGACGCTACGCCACAGCGCCGCTGATGTCTTCACCGACGGCCTCAGCGGGCTGGGCAATCGCCGACGGCTGATGGAGGACCTCGACGCCGCGATCCGCCACGCTCACCACGAGCGCCCATCGACGCTGGCGTTCTTCGATCTCAACGGGTTCAAGCGCTACAACGACACGTTCGGACACGCCGCCGGCGACTCTCTGCTGGCCCGGCTCGGCGCCGGCCTCGATCGCGCCGTCGCGGGCCACGGCTGGGCCTACCGACTCGGCGGCGATGAGTTCTGCGTCCTGCTGCACGGGAGCTTCAGTCGCCAGGACGCGTTGATCGCCGCCGCCGCGGCGGCGCTCACCGAAAAGGGAGCGGCGTTCACCGTCGGCACCTCGGTGGGGGTGTCGCTCATGCCCGACGAGGCGACGAGCGCCCGCGCCGCCCTCCAGCTCGCCGATCAGCGCATGTACGCCGAGAAGGCCCGGACGACCCGCCCGGCCCATTCGGGCACGCGCGACGCGCTCATGCAGCTTCTCAACGAGCGCACGCCCGACCTCCACGAGCACGTCGACGGCGTCGGCCAGCTCGTCCTCACCCTGGGACGCGAGTTCGGACTCGACGCCGAGCAGCTCGACGAGCTGCTGCGCGCCGCGGAGCTCCACGACATCGGCAAGCTGGCCGTCCCCGACGACATCCTGCACAAGCCCGGCCCGCTCAACTCGGCGGAATGGCAGTTCATGCGCCAGCACACCCTCGTCGGCGAGCGGATCCTCACCGTCGATCCCGCCCTGCGGCCCATCGCCCGCCTCGTGCGGGCCAGCCACGAGCGGTGGGACGGCCGGGGCTATCCGGACGGCCTGGCCGGGCCGCAGATCCCGCTCGGAGCGCGGATCATCACCGCCTGCGATGCCTTCGAGGCGATGACCAGCGACCGGTGCTACCAGGGCGCGCGGGGGGCGAGCGACGCGATTGCGGAATTGCGGCGCAACGCCGGCAGCCAGTTCGACCCCGCGGTGATCGACGCGCTGTGCCGGCTGCTGTCCGCCGAGCTCTCGCCAGGGATCCCTCCGCTCGACGGCGCTCGTCTCAGCGCACCGGCGCGGGATGCGGAGACGCCCATCGGGTCTCGCCGTTGACGACCACCCCGGTCGCCACCAGCCCCAGCCGGCGGGCCACCCCGATCGATGCGTCGTGGCGGGGATGGATGTGCGCGACCAGGCTGACGACACCATGGCGCGCCAGCCACTGCGCCATCCCGGTCGACGCTTCGGTGGCGTACCCCCGGCGTTGATGGCCAACGCCGACCGTCCACGCGATCGCGGCCGACGTGCGCCCGTGCTGCGAGGTGAGTGTCGCCTGGACGGTCCCGATCAGGACCCCCTCACTGCGGTGATGGAGCACCCAGTTCAGCCAGCCCGCTTGTCCGTCCGGTGACCGTCCGGTCGCCTGCCGCCGGTATCGCGCTCGCAGCTCCTCGAGGCGAGGAGGCTCGCCGCCGGTGATCGCGTACAGCTCGGGGTCCTGCAGCACGCGCACCATCTCCCGGGCGTGATCGGCGCGCAGCGGCTCAAGGACGAGCCGCTCGGTCTCGATCGGCGCCGGGGAGGGCCACGCTGCGCGGGGCGGCATCCGCGTACCGTAGTGCCGGTGGTGTAACGCAGGCCCGGTTTCCAACATGGACTCCGTGATGGATCCCGAGGCGCGCCTTCGCAACATGTTCACGGCGACCTACCCGACCGTGATGCGGTACGCCCGGCACCGCGGCCCCTTCGGGTCCGCGACCGTGGCCTCGTCCAGCGTCTCCCGCCGACGGCACCTGCGGACGCAGTCCTTCTGACACCTGGAGATCCGGGAGGCGGTCAACGACACGCGCTGCGCCTACAGCACCGGTCAGGCCCAGACGTTCGCGGCCGCGTTCCAAGTCGCCGTCAATCATCTGCCGGCCAAGCTCGACGGCCTGCTGCGCTTCGTCTGATGGCCGGATTTCGACGCGGATTAAGAATCAAGTAGTAGAGACTCGATTCTTCATCCACGTCGAGCGGCGAGCCCGGCGTCAGAGAGCGACGGTGAAGCTCAGCGCCACCCCGGTGACGCCCATCAGCAGTGCCACCAGCGCCACGTCCTCCCCGGCCCCGGTGGTGGGCGTGTTGGGCGCGTAGCGTGGCGGGGTGGCGTTGGGCTGGTAGATGCGGCGCCGTTCGTCGCAGCGCGCGAGCGGGCGGGGCGAGCCCAGCGGATCCTGGCGGTCACGCGCCGCTGACTGACGGCGGCCGTCGGCCCTGGGAGTCGCGGATCGCTACGCGG